>JAGQQQ010000962.1 GCA_020426125.1 Planctomycetaceae bacterium | reverse complement strand
TTCGCGCGCCTCATCACCTTCCGCAGGTCTTGCTGATGACTCGCCCTGGCAGGGAACTTGTTCGTGTGCGGTTTCCGCCCGGGACTCGGTTGGACGATCCCGAGTTCGGTCACCCCCCGAATCCGACTCGAACTCTGCAACTGATTGCCGAAGTCACCGAACTCCCGTGACTCGCCGATCTCAAGGTTTCGATGGGAACGGAAACGGAACGGACGATCCCCGAGCCGTTTCTCTCGATCGCCATCTCATGTGGTTCGCCCGACAGGGCACCATCTGAGGTTTTCCGGAATTCGCCGACGGGGTCAACGTTCCAACCTCCCGATTGATTCGGTTGAGATTCGAACTTGAGAGCGCCAATTAGGCCAACTCCGTTCGAGTCCGAAATTTGTCCACGGAGTTGGATGTGATCGGGGAACTGGACAATCGAAGTCGCACCGACGCGGAGTTTGGGACATTCAAGAGAAAAGAAGGGGAATGGGTGACATTCGACCACTCGAAGATTGGAATCGATTTCGTCGGAAAAAGAGACATCCAACGGGTTGGTCGAACAAATGGGGCGTTTGCGAGCTATAGATGAAAAACAGGAATAGCGGAGGTCACGGAGATCTTTTTGATCGTGTCGATTTTGTGCAACGTGGCGGCCGATAAGGATGATGAGTCCTTTTTACTCTCGAACACAATTTTTCTCCGCAAATCTTCGTTTCTGACATTTTCATTCAAGTTTTCCGCATGATCTCGAAGGCCTCCCCGCCGACGCACCCGGTTATCACGTGTTGGATCACGTTCTGGGTGCTGGTGTGCGCGAACGTTCGTGCCGATGGCCCGCTGATGCTGATCGCCACCGGAGGCCGGCAGGAAACGACCCATGATGGCACCACAAACCCCCAACGATTTCCTCCACATAAGTGGATTCTCATTGCCCCGCAAAGCACGTTTGGAGCGACGGTCACCTGGGAGTGTGGACCGTTTCAGCATGTCGACCTGGATGGGTATCTGGCGGATGTCCAGTTGGAGGTCTCGGTGGAATCCCGGGGCGCCAACAACGCCTGGGGCGTGCTGGTGCCATTTGATCGAACATTCGTGAGACATGGAAACAATCAGGCATCGGTCGTCGCCCATTCGCGGCACCGGGGAAATGCACAAGTCGAACTTCACGTCACAATGCTCGAGAATGAGCAGGGCATTCTGGCGTCCGGAGATTACGAAGCGGTCGTGATTGCCACGATCACGGAAAATTAAGTCACCCTTGCGGATCGGAGTCACCCCAGCCGGTGAACACAAGGCCCCGACAATTCGAGTCAGCTTGGAACAGAAGCCCCCTGCGGTTCCTGTTCCTTGCTGCGCTGATATTGTCGGCCGGTTGTCAAATCTGCCGATGGCCAAAACGGAATTGGCTGGCCCCGTCTCCCCCGCCTGAGCGAAAGTCGGTCGAGGAGCTCTTTCTGGAGGCTGTGGCGCAGACTCGGCCTGAGACGAATTTGGGGATTCAGGATGCCCCATTTACCAATCAGCATGCCATGATGAACGCGGGATGGGATGGGATGGTTCCCCCTCCGGTTGATGTCTATTTGCCTGCTCCAGAAACGGGCGGCGATATTCCGGCGCTTCCCCCGATCCAAGATCCCCCGTCGATTCCCCGTCTGCCGGGGAGTCCGTCTTCCGACGAAACTGCTCCGGGGTATATCGCTCCTCAACTCCCCGATGTGTCCGTGATCGATCAACCGGCTGTCACGCCGGATGGTTTCATCCGGCCGGCCGTGGCCGAACTCACATCACCAGCCCGACCTCGGACGGGTATCAGATCGCCTCTCGGGAATGCGCCTGGTCCTATTCGCCGGGTCAGTGCGACCGGAGTCCCCCTCGTCACGGACTTCTTTGAAGAGACTGATGTTCGGCAGGCGATTCAATCGATCGCGACTCAAGCTGAGGTCTCGGTTGTGCTGGATGACCGGGTCGGCGGAGTGGTCTCGGCCATCATTAACGAGGAGCCGTTTGACACGGCATTGCGAAAGATCTTGCTCCCCTTGGGAATGGTCTCCAAGAAGCTGGAGGATGGAACGTACCTCATCGGAGTTCCCGATCCGGAATCACCATTGTTCGCCCAACTTTCCATCACGTCTGTTTACCATACGCGGCATCTCAATCCGGAGGCTTTGGCGGCGACCTTGCCAACCCGGATGACCCCCTTTCTGAGAACCGTGGAAAAACGCAATCAAATTCTGATTGAAGCTCCCGCGGAGATTGCGGAGGCCATTCTGGCAGAACTTGCCCGATCCGACCAACCCATTCCACAAGTGATGTTGGAAGCGATCGTGTGTGTCGTTTCTCCCGAGAGCGGTTTTCGCTTTGGGCTGGACTGGGGACATGTCCTGGAGGTTAACGGAAACACGGCCGTGCAACTCAATATGTCCGGCCTGGCACTGAATGGGGCAGTGACCCCCTACGGCGCCAAAAACCTCTTCGCTGATTTCGCGACAACCTCTGCATTCATTCAATCCCTCGCACAAGAAGGATACCTCACAATTCGCGCGTCTCCCCGGGTTATGGCACTCGACGGCGAACGGGCTGAGATCAAGATCGTTCGCGAAACATTCTTCAGCACGCAACCGTTGGCCGCCGAGTTCTTCTTTCGACAGGATATCCGAGAGGTTCAAGCGGGTATTGAATTGGCGATTGTGCCGACGGTTCGCGGGGACAAGGTTCAAGTCAATATCGAGAAGGCGGAAGTCAGCGAGGATATTCGGTCCCGGGAAAGCAACCCAGAACTGGTCACGAATCCGTATCCCCTGATTAACCGCCGGACCGTCACGACCAATGTGACGGTTGAAGATGGACGGACGATTGTGATCGGGGGACTTGTCGCTCGACAGACGGTCGACCGTCGAAGCAGCATTCCCGGATTGGGAAAACTTCCCAAAATTGGACGGTTGTTCGAAAAGGTCGAAAAACAAGAACAGGACGCGGAAGTTGTCATTTTTATTTCCCCCAAGATCATTCGCCCCCAACCGGAATTGCACTCGGTTGAGTGCAGAACTGACTATGTGGATTAAACCTTCTCTGTTTTCCTTTCTCGTGGGTGTTCTCGTTTTGTCGGGGCGGTTATCCTTCGCTCAGAACCCACCTGATGGGAAAGAACCGCTGGACGCCCGGATCCTTGAGCAAAACCAGATCCGCCCGGCGTTTCGTTGTGAACCGATTGTTCACCGGATCGAAGCCCGCCGGGGGCAGGACATT
>JAGQQQ010000961.1 GCA_020426125.1 Planctomycetaceae bacterium | reverse complement strand
TTGGAGCAAGCAATTTGACTCAGCAACGCAGGGCGAGTCCAACTACATGCACTCGCGAGCCGCTCCGACTCCGGCAGTCGATGAGCATGGTGTCTACGCCTTCTTTGAGGGGGGCGATTTGATTTCACTGGCTCACGATGGAACGACGCGGTGGAAGAAGGATCTGGCGGTGAAGTACGGACCTTTTCAGAACAATCATGGCCTGGGGAGTTCCTTGGCTCAATCAGACGAACTGGTCTTCTTGAATCTTGAGCATCAAGGCCCATCTCGCTTAGTGGCGATTGACAAGAAGTCCGGTGAGACGCGATGGGAGGTCGAAAGACCTTCCGGAAGTTCGTGGACATCACCGATTGTGGTTTCTTCATCAAGTGGCGAAAGCGTGGTCGTCAGTTCGGCTGGCTCGGTGACGGCTTACGAGGTGAGTTCGGGAAATGAGCAATGGACGATTGACGGTTTGGAAGGCAATTCCGTGCCCTCTCCAACATTTGATGGAATTAACTTGCTCATCGGAGCGCGGTTGCCAGAATTTGGTTCCAACACTGAAGCTGGGAAGTCGAATCTCTGTTTGACGCTCAATGAGAGTGGTCAGTTTGATATCCGCTGGCGGGCAACCAAAGTGTTCAGTGATTATGCGAGTCCCGTTGCCACGGACGGTTGCGTCTACTATCTCAACAAGGCTGGTGTCTTGTTCTGTCTGGATCTGGCGACGGGGGAGCCTCATTACACGGAGCGGCTCGGCGTCGAATGCTGGGCGACACCACTCGTTGCCGATGGTCGAGTCTACTTCTTCGGCAAGAATGGTGAGACCGTCGTCATTAAGTCTGGACCGACTTTTGAAAAGGTTGCGGTCAATCAGCTATGGGATTCATCGAACCCACCTAAACCGGAATCCTACGTTGAATATCAAGGATCTGGGCATGGACACGGTGGACCCGGAGGCGAAGGTGGTCGCGGTGGGATGATCGCCGCCTTAATGAAGGGGGACGCGAATCAGGATGGCATTCTGACGAAGGAAGAGATCTCCGAGCCATTCCAAGCCATGTTGCCGCGGGTTGATCTGAATGCAGACGGTTCGCTCGATGCGGATGAACTGAAAGCGATGGAGGAGAGTTTCCGCCAGCGACGGGAAGGGTCTCGCGAAGGAGCACGCGACCCCATCGTCTATGGGATCGCCGCTGCCGAAGGAACGATCGTGGTGCGTACCGGAACAAGGGTGTATGGAATCAGACCCAATGCGGAGGTCGCCCCATGAGCAGTCAACTTCCAGTCCGGTTTCTCGGCATCACTCCGCTGCTACTGGTTGCGGTCTGCTGTTGTTGCTTTTCAAGTTGTTCCTCGTCTGACGTGGAGTCGACCTCCAACGGTCAGGCCGTCTCATTCTCGGCAGAGTTTGAAGAAGCCGGAACGAAGTGGACCAAGTCTGCGACAGCAACCGAATCCGACCTGAAGATGTTGTCCGGGTACTTCATGAAGAATTCCTCTCTCGTCGAGAACCCTCACATTGCAGGGGATCCGACGTTATACACATCGCCAAACGGAACCAAGCGCTTCTACTGGGGACGCCACGGAGCGGAGACTCCTGAGTGGCTTTACGTTCAGTTCGAAGGTCGCAATGTCACCGTGCAAGAAGGAACCGGACCGCCTCTGGGTTCCCCATCTTCTTGATTCAACGTTAGTCACAATTGCGGCGGCCTGATAGAAATCGACATCAACAGTTCACGATCACCGGTCGATCGATTCAATAAGATCGTAACTTTTTAGAATAATGAGAAGGAGCAACCTCGTCATGGCGAAGTACGGAATCCATCGCATGCGTATGTTTCAGAATGTTGTACTGCTGGCCATCGCCGTTCTTGGATGCGGATCCAATCTCGTTCAAGCCGCTCCGCCCGAGCAGATGGCCCGTGTCTTCTGGCAAGACCGGGAGAACAAGACATTGATGTGGGGCGAACTAATGAAAATCGGTTCCGGATTGACATTCCGCAATGGGGGACAGGTTCAGGGATTCCCCAAGCTGGACAAAGAGCGCAACGAACTGGTTCAGATGGAGCGTATCGGAAGCGTGCTGCTGGTGGGTGTCCGTGACGACGATGACGGGAAATTGCTCAGCGGCTGGGTCGCTGTTGACGTCGGCGTCGACGAGATGCCGCATGGGAATCACTCGGACTATAACTACCGCAATCCGCC
>JAGQQQ010000960.1 GCA_020426125.1 Planctomycetaceae bacterium | reverse complement strand
TCCTCGACAAGCTAGACCGGATGCGGGATGTTCTGCCGGACGTCGCCTATACGACGGACGTCATTGTCGGGTTTCCCGGTGAAACCGATGCGGAGTTTGAGGAGACATTGGAGTCCTGCCGTCGGGCGGAGTTCATGAAAATCCATGTGTTTCCCTTCAGCCCCAGGAAGGGAACCCCCGCTGCCTTATATCCCGACCAGGTCTCGCCGGAGATTCGAAAGCAACGTTGCCAAACGCTTGCACATCTGGAACGGGACCTCGCGTTCCGTTATTATCAGCGCCACGTCGGACGGGAACTCGAAGTTCTCGTGGAGCGGACATGTGACGAGCACCCCGGATGGGTTCGCGGAACCGACCGCCATTACATGCCCGTCATTCTCCCCGGAACCAAGGCTCTCGTTGGCGAACTGGTCCTTTGTCGCGGCGAGGTGCCGCACCGCGAATACCTGCAGGCCGAATAATGAGTAACCCCCGAGGATTTGAATCCACATTCTTCCGGATCGAGGACGAATCGGGGTGCGTAATCGTGGTGATGACTCGCTTGCAACTCACCGAGGAGGAAAACCTCGAACAGATGGACGAGGACTTCCGGGCGCTTGTTGAGAGGTTCTCGCTCCGGAAAGTTGTGGTCAATCTCGTCAATGTCGAATACCTCACCAGTTCCGCCGTTGGCAAGTTGATTTCCTGGCATCGCCACATGATCCGTCAGGACGGACAACTGGTCCTTTCCGAGTTGCGGGAACAAGTGACGGCGATCCTGGACACGAGCCATTTGCTCTCCTATTTCCAAGTTTGCGACACGACGTCGGCGGCCGTGGCTCAACTCTTAGAGTAGCTCTCGCCGAAAGTCTTGGCAGGACCGACTCTCGTGAAAAATGCTCCGCTGATCGTGATCGAAGGGATCGATGGCTCCGGAAAAGGAACCCATGCCCGGTTGCTTCGGCAGCGATTTCTTGACCAAGGCCGACAGGCCGCACTGCTCAGTTTTCCCCGTTATTCTGAGACTTTTTTCGGCGGCCGGATCGGCGAATTCCTGAATGGGGAATACGGCTCGCTGGACGACTTACATCCGTTCCTCGTCTCTTTACTCTATGCCGGAGATCGGTTTGAATCCCGGGCCACACTCGCACAACTCCGCGGCGAATCGGATGTCGTGATTCTGGACCGATATGTGAGTTCGAATATCGCCCATCAGGCCGCCAAGGTCGACGGTCCGGTTCGCGAGCAACTCCGTGAATGGATCGAGCATCTTGAATACTCGATCTACGAACTTCCCCGACCGGATCGTGTCATCCTTCTGGATTGCCCGGTGGAAATGTCCCAGGAATTGATTCGCCGCAAGTCCGCGCGAGACTACACCGACCGCGTGACCGACCTGCAAGAGTCCGACACGGGCTACATGGCCAAAGTCCGAGACGTGTACCTCGACCTTGCGAAGAGCCAGACGTCTTGGAATGTTGTCTCTGTCTTCGATGACGACGGCGGACTTCGAGCGTTGACGGAGATGCAGGACGAGATTTGGGCCAGCGTGCATCAGATTGGAAAAGGCCGTTAAGGCGGCTCAATCGCACTTTTGGTCTCATTCAAATGTTTCCTTGCCCGATTGTGAGGATGAAATTCCAGTTATTTTTTTCTGAGATACGTTCGGAAGAGGATTCCAATTCCGCGAGGCGAGATTTTCGATGTCCCGTAAGGTAGACTGGGGCAAGTCTCGGTTATCGCGGTGCCATCGCGCAAAAAATCAACATTCGCCGACGGCCCGTCTCAACTCATTCCGAGGACGTCCTCCGAAGACATCATGTCGACGCCAACAGAGCATTCCACGAATCGACGCAACACCAGACCACAGCTTACTTCTACAGACCGGTCCCACTGACCCAGCGTGAATCATGCCAAGACGCCGGTGACGACTTTTCCGCCGACGTCGGTCAGGCTTTCCTCGCGGCCTTGATAGAAGTAGGTCAACAATTCGTGGTCGAGCCCCATCAGATGGAGAATCGTCGCGTGCAGGTCGTGCAGATGGACCGGATTCTCGACCGCTTCGAAACCGAATTCGTCGGTGGACTCTTGGCTGATTCCGTACCTGTTCAGCAACGGTACACCAGTCCGCGCCGGATGCCAAAGCCCATCCGCGATGATTGACTATCCTGACGACCTCATTTTGATCGGCTTCTTCTGTCGGTTCGAGCTGACGATCTTCTTCGCGCTTCCACGCTTTTTAAAACCAAACACTGTTTCCGGCACAGTACGGATCTTCCCCACCTCTTCGAAATCCTTTTCCTGTCACCCGTCCACTGGAATAACGGCAATTTTTTGATCGGGGCGATTTTTTTTCCGAGCGCCTTGACATGCCGGGGGGGGGGGGGGGTAGGAAAACCAAAATTCCTCCGGGTAAAACGACTCAAATTAACTATCTTACATTTGAGCCGCCCGTGTTGGGGAATTACGAAATGACACATGAAAACCCTGAGA
>JAGQQQ010000959.1 GCA_020426125.1 Planctomycetaceae bacterium | reverse complement strand
GTTGTCAGCTCGATCGCGACTGCGGGGGAACCGTGTCGGATTGATATCGTCGATAGAGATTCCGGTTGGCCGGTGCCGTTGGTGGAGTTGCGGACGACCAACCAACTGCGGTTCGTCAGTGACAACGCCGGGCGGATCGCGTTTGATGCTCTGGAACTGATGGACCAACCGGTCTGGTTCACCGTATATGGTCATGGCTACAGCGTCCCTGCGGACGGTTTCGGATACCGAGGTGTTCGATTGCAACCAACAGTTGGGGGCCATCTCACTGTCAGCGTTAAGCGGACTCTTCCCGCGAAACGTCTGGGACGAATCACCGGAAGCGGACTGTTTGCCGAGAGCCAGCAACTGGGGCTGGAGACGGACTGGCAGGATCAGGGAATTCTCGGCTGCGACAGCGTGCAGAACGCCGTTCACAATGGCCGGCTTTACTGGGGCTGGGGTGATACGACGCTCGCGAAGTATCCGTTGGGCCTGTTTCACATGCTCGGGGCGACGACTGAGATTCGGCCTTTGGATTCGTTCGAGCCACCAGTCCGTTTGCGGTATGACTATTTCGTCGGCAAAGACCGACGGCCTCGCGTCGTCGCGAAGATGCCGGGGGATGGTCCGACTTGGCTCAGCGGGTATGCGAGCCTTCCCGATGACACCGGGGTGTCGCGACTCGTTGCCTGCTACTTCAAGATTCAGCCGCCGCTGAGTGTTTATGAAACAGGACTCTGCGTCTGGAACGAAGAGACTGAGAACTTTGAGCGGCATCGAGTTGTCTGGTCGAAAGCGACCGCCGGGGGACACCCCCCACTCATGCCAGACGGACACGGGGTGCGGTGGATCGATGACGAAGGGCGCGAGTGGTTGCTGTTTGGGGATCCCTTTCCCCGATTGAAGATCCCAGTCACGTTCCACGCCTGGGAGGATCCGACGCGTTGGGAGACATTGACTCCGCAACGGGATGTTCCTTCGGCCGACGGGAAGTTGTCGGTCCGTCCGCACCGAGGATCGATTGCGTGGAATGCCTATCGCGGAAAATGGGTGGCGATCTTCACCCAATACGGCGGCGACTCATCATTTCTCGGGGAGATCTGGTACGCGGAGGCGCCAAGTCCAGTTGGTCCCTGGGAGAAGGCGGTGAAGGTCGTCACGCATGACAACTACACCTTTTACAATCCCAAAATTCATTCGGAAATGACGTCCGCGGAGGCCCCCTTCTTCCTGTTTGAAGGAACCTACACCGCCGAGTTTGCGAAGCAACCCGAACCGACTCCGCGATACAACTACAATCAAATCCTGTATCGACTCGACTTCGACGAGGTCGACCGGGTTCTGACGTCAATGTCAGACTAAAAATCAATCCCCCATTCGTCTCGCCCTTGAAGGCCGGGGACTCCCTGCTGGCCTGAGTTCGCAGGTCACGCGATGATGTCTTTGGCGACGACTCCGGCGACGTCGGTAAGGCGGAAGTTGCGGCCTTGGAACTTAAATGTTAGTTGCTCGTGATCCAGGCCGAGTAGATGCAGGATCGTCGCGTGGAAGTCGTTGACGTGCATCGGATTCTCCACGACATGGAAGCCGATGTCGTCGGTTTTTCCATATGTCGTCCCCCGTTTGACCCCACCGCCGGCCATCCAGACGGAGTAGGCATCTTTGTGATGATCCCGTCCCGCTTTGTCGTTGGCTCGACCGGTCGTTTCGGAACCTTGGACCATCGGGGTTCTCCCAAACTCGGCTCCCCAGACGACGAGGGTTTCATCCAGCAGTCCCCGTTGCTTCAGGTCGGAGATGAGAGCCGCGATCGGCTGGTCGACCTGCTTGCACTTCTTTCGCATATTGGGGAAGACCCCGGAATGGTGGTCCCAGCCCTGATCATAGAGTTGAACGAACCGGACTCCGCGTTCCACCAGTC
>JAGQQQ010000958.1 GCA_020426125.1 Planctomycetaceae bacterium | reverse complement strand
AACAACTTAGTTGCCGCTGGCCCTGAGGGTGTTGAGATGTTTGCGAGTCTGGAATATCGACGAAGAGGATGTTATCGCGGATAATGACGAATGGTCCGGGCACCAGACGACAAGATTCCCCATCGGATTTGTTACGAAGAAGACTGCTATTCTGATATCGCCATTTCCGAAAAAATTCTATCAGAGCCGGTTTGAACAGTGAGAGGGAGCAGGTCGTTTCCCGGGCCAGGACTCCGAAGAGACAAGTCCGGAGACTTGTCGATGCAGGCTGGCACTGCCGCTCGAAGTCAAGCAAGGTTGTGATAGCGGTTCTCGCCATTGAAGGGGGACCGTTGCTCTCGAAACGGTCCTGAAAGAAACGCTATTCTCTTTGATTCTTTAGCTTTTTCCAAGCAGTTCGCAGTTCTTCGACGGTCAGTTGTCCGCTGGCATCGACATCGATCTTGTCGAAGTTCTCTTTCAAGACCGGCAGAGACGTAACCTCGCCGCGATCGAGTCGCTGATTGGCGTCTTTGTCTGCTTTCTTCAGGCGTTCGATCAGTTGGAGAAATTCCATTTTCTTGATCTCCTCGATCGTGAGAGGGGCTTTCTCATCGACGATCGAAACGGGAAACATTACGTCCATGTATCCAATTAGCATTTCATCCCAGGACTGGTCTCCCCATGTTACCAACTTTGACGGATCCGGATTCGCCAGATTGCTGGCGCTGTTGTCGAACATTGCTTCGCAGAGAATCTTCGTTCCTTGCGGAATCTTGACAGGTTCCGTCAGAACGTAACGGGTCTGCCAGTTAAAGTCGTAGGCGGGAATGTCCAGCAGAACCTCGGGCGGTCGGTCCGGGAAGTGGGCGGTGTATCGAAAGGCCTGTCCACGGAAGTGCATGTGCGGCGACATCGAGAGAAGTTCCATGTCGACTGGGCTTTTGTTCCACTGGGCGGAGAACTTCTGATCCTTTTTGTAAGGCTGAATCTGAAACTTGGTGTTGACCGCCTCCGTTGTGCGGACTTCATGGGTGATCGCTTGTGGGTCGGCATAGATGAATCCGACCTGGCTCAAATCCTGTTGCTCGGAACCGATGGGCGTGTAATGGACTTGAAACCGCAGCCAGGAGCCGGCGGGAATCTTCTTCGCTGCTCCCGGGGGAAAGGAGTCAAGCCGCAGGCCCGGGACATACGCTGCGATGAAGCTATCCCCTCGGCTTCCTTTGCCGTCAGGATGGGCATAGACAATGATGTGATGCACCACCGCTCGGTTTCCGGGGATCGCTTCCATTTCGCGAATCCATTTGTCCTCAGTGAACTGGGGGTCGATCCAGAAGTTCTGGTAGGCGACGCCATCTGGACCGGCATCCGCGGGAACGGTGAATGGCTTGTCCCGCATGGGAAACACCTGATCCGGTTTCCGGGAGAGTTGCCAACCGGACGTGAATTGACGGGATTGGGGCAGATCGTTGGGATTGCCTTGGGGGCAGCCATGTTCCACCCAGGTTCGGACGGCGGCGATCTCCTCTTCGCTCAGCCGACGGGCGTTCAGGAATTCCCCATGTTCCGGGGATGCATGCCAGGGAGGCATTCTTCGCTGCTCGGTCACTTCCAGAATCATTTCACCCCAGCCGACCGTGTCGCCATAACTGGTGAGAGTAAACGGGGCAATCTCCCCGTCTCGATGGCATTCCACGCAATGGGTCTCAAAGATCCGGGCGATCTCCTTCGAATAGGTCACTGGAGAGTTTTTCTGGACTGGGCGAACCCGTCCGATGATGCACCCCAAAGCTTGCGTCTCAGGAACGGAGACCGATTTTCCCGTAAGCAATTCTTCGACAGCGATCTCCAGATCCGAGCGTGTCGGCTTCTCCCGAACGATGCCGACAACATACTGGTCGTCGACGCGCCCGCGATAGCGAATCGCCCGTTGATGGTCGAGGACGAAAATCTCCGGTGTCCGCTCGGCACCCAGTTGGTCGGCGATTTTGTTCCCGGCATCTTTGATCATCGGGAAGGTGATTCCATGTCGTTGGACGAAACTGG
>JAGQQQ010000957.1 GCA_020426125.1 Planctomycetaceae bacterium | reverse complement strand
GAGTTCCAGAATTCGCTCGATCTGAAACAGGGGGTGATCACACAGCGAATGCTGGATTAAGAATGGCTTCCGCGAGAAGCAGTTCTCGAAGTCGATCGGATTCAGGACGAGATGCGCTCCCCGTGTCGGTGTTGAAGGGGCGGCAACTCGGTTCATGGGAGCTTGGAGTTCAGGCATCGATTGTCTCTCGGTACGGAATCTGGGATTCCTTGATGACGACGGACACAGGGTCAAGACTTGGACCGTCGGAAAAGACGGTAGCCGGTGCGGATCAAGGGAATGGTTCCGAGTGCCAGTTCCCCCAGAATCTTGCCCGTGGAAACCGTCACTTCCCGGATGATTCGGCGTTCCTTCCAGAGCCGATTGATCATCGGATGGTCCGGAACCGCGCACGAGTCGGACATGGAAATGGTTTCATCCTTGCCGCGCGACATGCGTTCCAGCTCGAGTTGCGTCCCAGGTGAGAATTTTTTGAACTGTTCGTCGAAGGCGATCTTGAATCCAAAAGAGACCGGAGGCGAGACGAGACTGCACGAGAGTGCGATTGGAGATCCGTCGAGAAAGAGGCCATCCATACGGAGTTGGTGATTCTCCGCCGCGAGGCTTGCCATTTCCTGAAAGTACTGTGTATGGGACTGGTCGCAAGACATCGCGGTCTGCTTTTCCCCTTTCCATCCACTGGCTTCCAATTCGAGGAACCAGTCGATCCAGGAATGGAGCGGTTGGCCTTTCGACCAAGCTCGGTATTCCAGTTGTCCGTGTTCTTCGAGCTTTCGGCGTTGGCGCCGATACTCACGCAGATGGTGACCGCTCAGGGTGTCCCGAAGATACTCGTCAGCGTCATCAGGGATCCGAATGATGGCGCGGAGAAACTCATCTCGAATGAATGACGTGAGCAACAACCGTCTTTTCACCGCGACAAAGGCGCGGTGAACCGGGCCATCTCCTGGCAACAACGGGAAATGCAAAAGTGCGGGACCCAGAGAATTGGTCTTTAAGGACCGGAAAAGGCACTCGAATACCGGTTCTTCGTGCCCTGATTCCACCAAAGGAAGGGTGAGGAAACAGTAGGGATGTTTCCACAAAGACCATTGGGAGATTCCCCAGTCGCTGTGAAGCTGAACGAACGGAAAGAACCCGACAAGGCGTTTGGATTCGTCATGTCCACGCTGTCGTTGATGGATCAAGACCATTCGCCATTTGTCCTCACCAGCGAGATATCGGCGGGCTGGCAACAATGTGCTCGGTTCGTAGAAGATGTTCTTGTCCGCCGCTGTCGCCGCGAGTTGTCGCAACTCGCGAACGAAGTCGGAATCCTCGAAAAAGCCTTCGAGGACGGTGCACGAATAGCCCTGGCTTTCGACTTCGCCACGGGAGCGCGGTCCGGTCGGCGTTCCGTGTGCGGGGGTGGTCCGTGGAGTGGGAGTCGTTGCAGCCATAACCAAAGTCGACACTGATGTTGTGTTCGAGTCGTTCGCAAACCTAGCTGACAACTCAAGCGAATTGCCGCAAAAACCGAATTGCCGTGTTGTGCAACGGAAGCGTTTTGTCTCGATTCGTCAAAACCGATTCATCTTCCGCGTTCGGCAAAAACGTCTCACGTGGCATGACGCACGACGCCGATATAAGTGGCGGACCCAGGTCATCACTCAGGGGGGAAACTGTGATGAACCATACTTGGTCACGGATCCGCCGCAACACGATTGGTGTGGCAGTGGCGGTCACGTGTGCTTCCGGACTGCCGCTGGCAGGTTGCCTGAAATCATCGTCTCGTTCATTCTCGACCGGATTGGGGGGGAATGCGGGACGCGCCGCAATCGAAGCCGAACGCGACATCGAGGAGCAGAAACGGCAGGACGCCTTAATTGCAAAGCAAGAGACTTCGTCCGACACGAATGCAAGAATCTTGGGACCGCACGAGCGGAACATCGGGACGGCAGCGCAATCCGAGGACATTGGTTTCGCTTCCACGGCCCAAGTCGCAAGAAAGCCCGAGTCGGATGCTGGCAATTCCGGGATCCAGCAGGTGACGGGAACGGAAACCTCGCAAACGGAGAACACCGTTTGGGAATCGCTTGTCCAGGAGCACCTCGCACAACGGCCACCGGAAAAGAAAACGCAATCGGAGTTCGAGAACCCGTTTGCAAACTGGGGAACACCTCCAACGAATGAACCGAGGTCCGGGGTGGCATCTCCATCCCAGTGGCCGGAGGATCCTTGGGCTGAGCCTCAATCGAGGAATCTGGCGTTCTCTTCCGAGGTTGCTTCGGACGACTTGTCAGCTCCGACCCCGGAATGGGCGAGAGAGACACAACACGTAACCAGTCGTCAAACAGATGGAAAGCGATCGGAAAGCAGAACAATCCAGCCGAAACGGAGCGTCGAACGTCTCCGGGTTCAGGCACTATTGTCCGATGCCCACTCGCAGAAGATTCGAGGGGAATTGCATTCCGCGTATCGAAGCGCCCTCCTTGCGGAGCGAATCGCCCAACAAAACGGAATGGAATTTCCGACAGAAGAAGAAGAAGACCCGGCGGAGTTCGCTCGGGAACTCGCAAACCAGATCTGGAAGTCGTCGGAAGAGCCGGCCCCAACGAAGTCGGCACATCAGGTGACGATTCAACCCCGGCAGCCTGAACACGAC
>JAGQQQ010000956.1 GCA_020426125.1 Planctomycetaceae bacterium | reverse complement strand
TTCCATCGCGGCAAATGGCTGCTCGAACTCGATCCGATAGGGATCCTCCCCCAAGCTGACGATCATGTAGTCGTTGCCGATCTCTTTGATCAACAGATCGAGATCCGCCACCTGGACCCGTTCTCCGACATGTCTCGTCAACCGACGGTTTGTGATCCGATCGGTGATCATCACTCGATGCTGACCGCTCGAACCCTGGATGGTTCCTGTGAGATAGGTGAACCTCGCCGAGTCTTCTTGCAGCGTCACGGGAATCTGCCGCGTCACCGACTCCGCGAGTTCATCACTGTCGGTCACCTTCACTGAGACATTGAAGTCTTGCGGAGCCAACGTCTCAGGCGGATTCCAGCGGATCTCCCCGGTCGAGGAGTTAATCGTCATCCCCTCAGGTGCTGCTTCCAATTCGTATTTCAGCCCGGTACTGGTACCATCGGGGTCATTCGCTTGAACGGAGACTCGCGATTCACGTCCGATATAAAAGGTCATTCGCTGCGGCCCTTCCACGACCGGCGGGCGATTGGGATCGCGAACCTTCACCTTCACCGACGGGGCAAATCCGGCATTGCGGCCATTGGTCCCCCAGACCAGCGCCTCGATACTCACATCCCCGACGTTCGCTCCAGATTCGACATTCCAGGAGAGTTCGCCGGTTCGCTCATTGAGTTTGACCTTCTCGGGAGCCGAAACCAACTCGTAATTCGGAGAACCATAAGCCGGATTCCATCCCGAAAGATCCAGCTTCCAACGCCACTCACGGCCCCGGACCGCGGGCGGGGGATTCGTCGAAGCCAGTTTCAAGTCATATTGGATTTCCGGAGCCGGCTTCGTAAACAGGCTCTGGCTCCACATCGCCACCACATCTTGATCGTCCGATTGCTCAGCCTTCAACGGAAAATGCTCGACCGCACTCCCCGCCGGATGATCCGCCGCAAACGTCTTCGCGACACCACGCTGGACTTTCCAGGTTTGGCCCTCTTTTTCGATAACATTCAGAAACTCCTCCCCGATCCGGACTCGAAACGGAGCCTCTTCCGGAAAACCCGTTTCGTTGAAAACCTCAATGGTCTGAGTCTCCTTCGACACGTCCTGCTCGCATTCCGCCTGGGCGAACAACCGTGTTCTTGACTCCGCATTGGTCATGGAGGCCCCCTCGGCGACGAGGACGACCGTCAATTCGGGATCCCCCTCGCTGGCCGGACTCGTCACTTGCAAGCTCGCAATCCGGTGTAGCAAATCGACCGAGTGAAACCGTTCCAGAAACAAGGCCAGTTCCTGGAGCTTGGCCTTCGTCTCCAGCTTAATCGGAATCGTGACATAGGTCTCCCCTTGTGGAATCCGTCGCTCCAAAGTGACCTTCATCGGCTGTTCGAAGCCACATTGTTGGGCGATGTTGATCAGCCATTCCTGGTAGAGTCGCTGCGCATCCAGCGGATCCGGAGGAAGACTGATTCCCTTCCAGCCCGTGAGTTCCGCATCTTTGGCACTGAGCGCCTTCCGCTGGGCGAACTTCTTATCAATCGACTCCTGAACCTGAGTCTCGCGAAGTTCCAACTCATTTAGGGGAGCGAGAAACTGGTCTTCCAGCATCGGCAGCCCGAGCCATCCCACGAGGGATGCTCCGAGGACGCCGGCCAAGATTTTTTCACGTTGTTGCATGGTTGTCTTCACCTGATGGAATAACGGCCATCAATTCTGTCGCCCGACAAATTCGCCTCGCGTCCTTCCCGCTTTCACGAACGCACTTCGCTGCTCGCAATTGCTGGAGGCTTCTCGTTCGGCCCCGCGTCTCTGAGCAAATCGACATTGAGATCAAACTGAACGGGGAAGTCGGGATCCTTGCGAGCAGTCCGAGTCGCGGTGGGAGTGACTCGAAATCCATTCTCCGCGAGCCGCTGGTACATGTCATCGACGTCGGCCCGTTGTTTGGCCTGTCCCGTGCCAGTGATCTTTGCAACCACTTCGCCCGACTGGGGCGTGACCCGGAAGTCCGTGAAGTAGATCCTGTCCGTGGTGGGGAGATGCTGCTGGATGCGAGTCCAGAGTTCGACCGTGTCCGCCCGGCTCTCGTTCCACTCCGCGAGACGTTCATGAGCCAGAACCCGGGGTTCTCCCGCTTTGAGTTGTTTGTCCAGATCGAGTTCGCGGTCCACGAGCCC
>JAGQQQ010000045.1 GCA_020426125.1 Planctomycetaceae bacterium | reverse complement strand
TGGCACTGACGCCGCCGATGGTGAAAGCCTTTTTCGGCTTCCCTCCAGCCTGGGGGCGTTTTTTGCCTTTGTCGTCTTTCTTTTTTCGGGTGGACTTTTCCGAGATTCGCGTCGGGTAAAACCCCTTTTCGCGGATCATTTGCCGGGCTTCTTCTTCCGACGGGGCTTCGATCTCTTCTTTGACTTCGAGACCGGAGTTGTCCATTGCTTCGTATGTGAAGACGGGCATGGCGGTGGATCGGGGTTCGGGGATTCGGGAATGGGGGTTCGGGAATTACTTGAGCACTTTTGCTTTGATGGCTTTCGTAAGTCCGAACAACATTTTTTGAATATCGGTGATCTGATTCAGGATTGGTTGCGTTTGGCTTGTCGTGAGATAATCCAAACGGCTCGCGAGGACGATCTGAGTTTCCACTTCAGCGAGGGAACCGCTGGCAATTCTCAGGTGTTTCAGAAACAGCTTGGGGGTTGCCAGGGAATGCCCCTCTGCGATGTTCGCAGGAACGGAGACAACGGCTCGTTGAATCTGGGACGTCAAACCATATCGCTCGTCACCCGGAAGTGTCTTCGTTAAGTCGTAGACCTCAACAACGAGATCCATCGCCGCTTTCCAAACTCGAAGGTCTTTATAGTTTCGTATTTCCGTCAAACTTTGCAGTCCTTGCCGCGAATCCCGAGTCCCGTCCCCCCGACTCCCTAGTCAAGATCCTCCATCACGGTTTCTCGGACGACTTCGTCGATGGTGGTGACGCCGTCGAAGATGAGTTTCAGGCCGGCTTCGCGGAGGGTGGTCATTCCCTGGCTCCGGGCGACGTTTCGCATTTCGTCGACCGACGCGTCGGAGGAGATCAGGTCGCGGATGTCGTCGTTGACGACGAGCAGTTCGTACAGTCCGGTCCGGCCTTTGTAGCCGGCGTTGTTACATCGGGGGCATCCTTTGCCGTAGTAAAACTTGTAGCGACGGGCCTGTTCGATGGGGAGTTGCAATTCCATCAACAGGTCGTCGCTGGGTTCGAATTGGGTGCGGCATTCCGTACAGATTTTGCGGACAAGACGCTGGGCTTGGACCGCTTCGACGGTGGCCGTGATCAGGAACGGGGGAACGCCCATGTCTCTTAATCGTGTGACGGCCGACGGGGCGTCGTTTGTGTGCAACGTGGAAAATACAAGATGTCCGGTGAGGGCGCTTTGGACGGCGATTTCAGCCGTTTCATAGTCTCGAATTTCTCCGACGAGGATCTTGTCGGGATCGTGTCGGAGAATCGCGCGAAGCACCTTGGCGAAGGTGACGTCGATGTCGGAGTTGATCGGCACCTGAATGAGACCGTCGATGTCGTATTCGATCGGGTCTTCGGTGGTGATAATTTTGGTTTCGAGGTCGTTGAGTTCGTTCAGCGCGGAGTAGAGCGTCGTGGTCTTTCCGGAACCCGTGGGTCCGGTGACGAGGACGATGCCGTTGGACCGGGAGATAATCTCGCGGAACCCGGTCAGGGTTTGGGGGTCCATCCCGATCTTATTGAGGTCCAACTGGACGACAGTTCGGTCAAGGACCCGCATGACGACGGATTCGCCGAACATGGTCGGGAGGACGCTCACGCGAAGGTCGACGGGGTTGCCGCCGACGTTGAGTTCGATCCGGCCGTCCTGAGGGAGTCGGCGTTCGGCGATGTCGAGGTTCGCCATCACCTTGACGCGGCTGACAATGGCGGCGGCGAGGTGACGGGGCGGGGGGACCATCTCGTAGAGGACGCCATCGGCCCGGACGCGAATTTTGAACTCGTCTTCAAACGGCTCGAAGTGAATATCGCTCGCCTGATCTTTAATGGCAAGGAGGATCACCATGTTCAGAAGTTTTCGAATCGGATGCGAACTGGTGAGTTCGTCCTCGCCCCCGATTTCGATGGCACCGGTTTGTTCGTAGAGTGTCTGGTTCCCCTCCATGGCCTCGAGTTGGCCCATGAGGTCTTCCATATCGTCGCCCTGCTGGGCGGCGTAATGGCGGGAGATGGCCGCTTCTACTTCGGGAAGAGATGAGACGGCTCCACGAACGTCATAGCCGAGAAAGTTTCTCAGGTCGTCGAGGGCCGCGAGGTTTTGCGGGTCGGCCATCGCGACGGTCAACGTGTTGTCCTTGAGCGAGATCGGCATGATCTTGTAGACCGATGCCATAGTCTCGGGGACCAGTTCCAGGACTTTCGGAGGAATGGTCGTCTCTTCGAGATTAACGACGGGCATCCCAAATTGTTCGGCGAGCGCTTCGGTCACCTGTCCTTCGGTGACAAGCCCCATCCGCATGGCCACTTGGCCAATCACCTCCCCGGGGCTTTGTTTCTGCTCTTCGAGAATATCCCAGAGCTGATCCTCGGTGAGGTAACCGAGGTCGACGAGAATCTGTCCGAGCTTCCGTTGGGCCATGGGGATGAGTAGGGGTCAGGGGTCGGGGATCAGAGGTCAGGAAACGGTATTGCGAGGCGCCTCAACAGAAGCGTCTTGCCAGTGGGGGGTTAATCGTCGTCCCATTCGTCGTCATCATCTTCATATTCGTCGTCTTCGTCGAAGAGCCCTTTCTTCGCGTTCGTGATCCGGGCGCGAAGTTCCCCGGGGACGTTGGAGCGGACAATGCAGTCCCGTTCCTCGACGAGGCCTTTCTTCCAGAGATCGAACAGGGCATCATCGAGGAGTTGCATGCCGTATTTCCGACCAGTCTGGATGGCGGAGTTGATTCGGAAGGTCTTGGCTTCACGAATCAGGTTGGCGATGGCAGGCGTGACGACGAGCATTTCATAAGCCGCGACGAGCCCCTTGGGCTTTTTCGGCATCAACGCCTGACTGAGGATGCCGATAATCGAAGTCGACAACTGGGTTCGAATCTGTTCCTGCTGGTTCGTGGGGAACACGTCGATCACCCGATCGACCGTTCCCTGAGCGCCGGTGGTATGCAGAGTTCCGAAGACGACGTGTCCGGTTTCCGCTGCGGTGATCGCCGCGGAAATCGTTTCCAGGTCTCGCATTTCTCCCACGAGAATCACGTCGGGATCCATACGCAGGGCGCGTCTCAGTGCTTCCGGAAAGCTGGGAACGTCGACGCCAACTTCGCGTTGATTGATCGTCGATTTCTTGTGCGAATGGTAATACTCAATGGGGTCTTCGAGCGTGATGATATGGTGCGGCTCGGTGTCATTGAGGTAGTTGATCATACTTGCCAGAGAGGTCGTCTTGCCGGATCCGGTCGGACCGGTCACAAGAAACAGACCACGGGGACGGGTGATCAACTCGGCGATGACGGGGGGCAACCCCAATTGCTCGAACGTGAGAAACTCATTGGGAATTCGGCGAAGCACCATGCCGATGTGGCCGCGCTGTTTGAATACCGCCACGCGGAACCGTGCCTTGTCTCCGAAAGCGAATCCGAAGTCGGTCCCACCCGTTTCTTGAAGCTCCTGCTGGTTCCGTTCCGGGGTGATACTCTTCATCAACCCGACGGTGTCTTCCGGTTCGAGTGACTTGGTATCGAGACGGACCATTTTCCCGGAAGCACGAACAACGGGAGGCTGACCAGTGGTGATGTGGAGGTCGGAGACCTTTTCCCGCACCACGGTTTCGAGCAGCTTGTCAATTTGAAGTGTTGCCATGGACGCCTCTTAGACGACTGACGGAGGCCAGCAAGAATTCGAACGATTCTCGCGTGCCGGATTATTGATGTTGGTCTCGGTGAAATCGAACGATCGTCATTGTTTGATCAATAAGGTGTTTGATGTCGACCTTGACACCAACTTCGAGATGCACCCCGAAACCACACCGACTTTGGATGTCAGGCATGTGGCTGGCATCGCATCAACTCTTGTTGTTTCGACTTGAACCACTCATTCAGCAAACGCCAAGCAGTCCCGACTGAAATGTCTTGTTCACGACAAAACCCACCCCCATCGAGCTGGCATCTCCGAAAATTCCGATTCATTCTGACGTCATCTTCACGACAGTGGGATCAACTGATTAGTGGCCCCCACTGCGAAGCTTGTAAGCCTCCTGAAGGGTTGTGATCCCCTCAAGTGCTTTATCTGTAGCATCTTCCACTAACGTCTTCATTCCAAACAACCTCGCCTGCCGACGAATATTCTGGGCTGGTTCGCTTCGGAAAGCGAGATCACGAATCGTCGAGTTAATCATCATCAGTTCGAATACAGCTTTGCGTCCACGATAGCCGGTATGCTGGCAATTTTTGCATCCTTTCCCGCGCCGGAAGTTGGCGTTGGCAATCTGATCAGGAGTGAGTTCGAAAAACTCCAGTTCGGTTTGATCCGGGGCGTAGGACTCCCCACATTTCGAGCAAACGACTCGAACGAGGCGTTGGGCCATGACCGCCATGAGGCTCGATGCCACGAGAAAAGGCTGTACACCCATATCGATCAAGCGCGTAATGGCACCGGGCGCATCATTCGTATGAAGCGTACTGAATACCAAGTGTCCAGTCAAAGAAGCCTGAATTGCCATCTCGGCGGTCTCAGTGTCGCGAATTTCCCCGACGAGAATGACGTTCGGAGCTTGTCTCAACATGGCACGAATGATTCGCGCGAAGTCGAGCCCGATCGAGTGCTTGACTTCACACTGGTTGATTCCGGGAAGCATGTATTCCACTGGGTCCTCCGCAGTGATGATCTTGCGGTCGGGCCGATTCAGTTCTCCCAGCGCGGAGTAGAGAGTGGTCGTCTTACCACTTCCCGTGGGGCCGGTGACGAGGAAGATACCGTTTGGGCGGCGAATGATGTTTTGGAATCGGCGGTAGTTCTCCTCACTGAACCCAAGATTCCGAATTCCCACTTTAATGTTGTCGCGGTCCAGGATTCTCATGACGATCGCCTGACCATGGTTCGTCGGAAGGACACTCACGCGGAGGTCGTAATCCTTTCCCCCAGTCCGGGTTTTGATTCGACCGTCTTGGGGGCGACGTTTCTCCGCGATGTCGATTCGCCCCATGACCTTAATACGGGAGGTTAAGGCGCCCAGAAGTCGCCTGGGAGGGCTATCGCGTTCCACGAGGACGCCATCGATCCGATATCGGATGCGGATGCGGTCTTCAAATGGCTCAATGTGAATATCACTGGCACGCATGTTCACCGCTTCACTGATGATCAGATTCACCAGTCGGACGATCGGAGATTTCTCTTCCTCGGCGGCCGACTTTTCCGCTTCCACCAGTTCGGTTTCGGTGAAGTCGATCGCTGTCTCAGTGAATTCCATCAGCATCGAATCGACCGACTCGGTTTCCGACTGGCCGTAATGACGGTTGATGGCAGACTGAATCGACTCTTTGGAAGCCATCGTCAGCTCGACATCGCGGTTAAGGATGAACTGCAATTTGTCCATCACTTCGAGGTTCATGGGATCAGGCACGGCGACGATCAGCCGTTCCCCCTTAAATTCGACTGGAATACAAGTGTTTTCACGAGCGACCGACTCAGGGACGAGTTCGATCATGGAATGAGGAATCTCCAACTGGTCGAGATCGACGTAGGAAATCCCAAACGCCTCGGATTTCGCAGCGGCCATCCGACCGGCATCGACATATTCCATTTTGACAAGAGCATCCTCGGGATGAATCCCCAGACTCTTTGCCATTCCGATTGCTTCATGAAGCTGGTCCGCGCTGATGGTTCCGTCTTCCACGAAGTGGTTGAGCCAATCGTTACCTGCCATTTACCTGCTCCTCAACATACACGGGACGGGAACTTCCGGACCGCCGTCACCATCTGCTCCAGACCTCATTCGGGCCATTTGGAACATCTGCGACGAGTATCCAATTCGAAATGTCATATGCGATGGGAAAACGAAAGTCGACCGCACGAAAGGTTTCATGCATGGTCGGTATGAACTTTCACGAGAAATGAACAATCGAATGAACGCGAATGAAAGGCTCGAATGAGCGTATCGGATTTCCCAGTTTGGGACAGGACATCGAGAATCCGGGTTTGTCAAATCCTCAAAATTCAATCAATGCCTGAATCCAGTATGACGTTTGGAATCGGACCTGCCCACCAAATTCCTTCCAGCAGTTCCGCTTTTTCCGCTGGCCCGATAGGATCAACGGCCACTTGCGCGAATCCTTCCCCTCTCACTATCATCTGAATGGAGCGGCTCATGGCTTCAGGCTGGGTGACCGCCTTCATCCTGTTGGCCGGAATTCTCACGGTTGTCTGTTCGATTCTCCTCTTTCGCCTGCATGCATTTTTGGCGCTGATTCTCGCGGCACTGCTTGTCGCAGCAATTACACCAGAAGCAACGCGGCAACGGTACCTCGTTGCCAAGGACGCGGCGGAAGTCGTTGAGACCGGCCCGGATTCGGTGACGTTCGTCTCAGGGTCGGGCTTCTCGCCATCTGCCTTGGTCTCGGTCTTGAAACTCAATCCAACGAGTGGGCGTTTTGAATTCTTGGCTCCAGCGGTAATCGAGACGAGCAAGGACGATTTGGGGCGTTGGATGGCTCGTTTTTCCGATCCTCCCCAAGGCTGGCCACAATCAGATCAGACCTATGTTGTGATGCGCGACCATCAATGGACCGCCGTTCAAAAAGAGTTGTCGGCAACAATCGGTTCCCGGATCGCAACGGGATTTGGAAGCACAGCCACGAGTATCGGGATTCTCATCGCCATGGCCGCGATTATCGGCAAGTGCCTGCTCGACAGCGGAGCGGCGGACCGGATTGTGCGTTCGATTCTCGGGTGGACCGGTGAGCGGGGCGCTCCAATTGCTTTCGTATTCAGCGGGTTCCTGTTGGGGATTCCCGTCTTCTTCGACACGGTCTTCTACCTCATGATTCCGCTTGGAAAAGCGATGCGGATGCGGACAGGTCACAGTTACCTGCTTTATGTCCTCACAATCGTGTGTGGTGGGACGATGGCCCACTCGCTCGTTCCCCCGACGCCTGGCCCGCTGGTCGTCGCGGAGGAACTGGGAGTCGAGATCGGCACGATGATCCTCGTGGGCATGGCGGTGGGACTGGTCGCGGCCGTGTTTGGCTTGTTTTACGCCATAGCAATCAATCGGGTTTGCGATCTTCCGCTACGAGAGTCCCCTGATTTTTCTCTTGCCGACCTGGAAAGAACGGTTGAACGCGATCTCTCCCAACTCCCTCCACTTTGGCTTTCGTTGCTCCCGATTCTCCTACCGGTGATCTTGATCTCCATGACGACGGTCCTCGCAAAGAGCAGTTCCTCCACTTCTTCAGGAGAGTTGGTCCTCCACGTGATTCGGACTTTGGGGGAAAAGAGCATGGCGTTGACCATCGCGGCGTTCGTCTCCCTGATCATGCTGGTGCGCTACCAATCTGGCTCTCTGACAAAAGTTTCCCAGCCGATCCAGCAGGCTCTCGCCAGTGGGGGCGTCATTATTCTCATCACATCCGCTGGAGGCGCGTTTGGAAGCGTGTTGCGTCAAACGGGGATCGCGGAATTGATTCGCGACCTTCCCCGTTCCTCGCCGATCATGATCTGTACTCTGGCCTTTCTGATGACGACGGCCATCCGCACTGCCCAAGGGTCGGCGACTGTCGCAATGATTACGGCTGTCGGGGTCCTGTCCGGGTTAGCCAGGCAAGGCGATCTTGGCTTCCATCCCGTCTATTTGGCGGCGGCCATCGGATGCGGCTCAAAACCGATCGCGTGGATGAATGACAGTGGCTTCTGGGTGATCACCCGGATGAGCGG
>JAGQQQ010000955.1 GCA_020426125.1 Planctomycetaceae bacterium | reverse complement strand
GTTTCGAGTCCCGACGTGTCCGGACCCAACCACCCACATCGACGTTGGTTCCCGGTTCCGTTTCCTTCAGCAACGTGGCCACTCTCTGCTTAATCAACGACATCACTCGGCTCCTTCCCGAATCAACCAACAAACAACTCACGGATCGCAGTTTAGAGAATCTCCCAACAACTCGCACGGCCCACCTCCGTCTCGACTCGCTGCCTTCCGTTCCTCAAATCCGATAGGATCAACCTCCTTCGATTCATCACCGACCACGAAACCACCTTCCGGAGAGTTTGTCCATGCCGGTTCGCTCCATTCTTTTTCTCACAACCTTGCTGGCCCTCGGCCAGTCGCTGTTTGCCGACAACCCGCAGACCGACCGCTGTGTCGTCCTCATCAGCGTCGATGGCCTCGCCAACTTTTATCTCGATGATCCCCTGGCGGAGATGCCGACACTGAGGAGGTTGGCCAAGGAAGGGGCTCGCGCAGATGGACTGGTCTGTTCCTTCCCGACCGTGACCTGGCCGAATCACACCACCCTGGTCACGGGGGTCCCCCCCGCCAAACACGGTGTGATCGGCAACAACTATCTGGATCGCAAAAGTGGCGACAAGATTCCGTTCATACCCGATCCTCTGTTCGATAAACACGAAATCGTGAAGGTTCCGACCGTTTACGACGTCGCTCATCGAGCCGGACTGACGACGGCCGGAATCATCTGGCCCGCCACACGCCGAGCACGGACCCTCGACTGGACCGTCCCTGATATGGGTGGCGATGACGCCTGGCAGACCTACGGCACTGCTCACTGGGTTGAGGAAATGCGACAGGCCGGAATTCCCGTCGATAAACATGGAGCCTGGGTCCGCGAGTCGTCCGGCGGAGTGCAACGCGACTGGCTTTACACCCGCCTCGCAGCGCATTTATTCGAACACCATCCGCCCAATCTGATGCTGATCCATCTCGTGGAAGTCGACCACGTTCAGCACAAATTCGGCCCGAAGACTCCGGAAGCGTATTGGTCGGTCAGCTTCGCCGACGATCGGATCCGCGACATCGTTGAGGCGGCCCGCAAGTCACCGTATGGCGAGAAGACGACCTTCGTGATCGCCAGTGACCATGGCTTCTATCCGATCGAAACCGACATTCGCCCCAACGTCAAATTGCGACAACTGGGGCTGATCGAAACGGACGGAAACCAGATCCCATCCAAGCGCGCCTGGTGCGTCGCCCAGGGAGGCGGGTGCATGGTCTACATTCTCGACGAATCGCAGCGAGAAACATTGCTCCCCCAACTCAAGACGGAGCTTGGGACTTTGGAGGGGGTTCAGGCCGTTGTTTTACCAGAGGACTTCGAGTCGCGTGGCCTGTCCCTGCCAGCGGACGACTCGCGATCCCCGGACCTCTGGTTGGCGGCGAAGTCAGGCTACAGTTTCACGGAGACCCACACAGGCGAGGAGACCACCGCTCCCCGGAGTTCCCTGGGCGGCACCCATGGCTACCTTCCCGATCAACCGGACATGCTGGGGACACTTGTCATTTCCGGGTATGGCATCCGTCCGGGTACGAACCTCGGGAAACAGCAGAGCATCAACGTGGCTCCGACCATGGCCCACCTTCTCGGCGTCGAAATGAATGACTGCGATGGCCAAGTGATCGAAAAGGCCATCATGTCAGAGTGAGGTTTTTTGAGCGTCCGGTCTCAATCTTGGCCAACCTTCGGCATTCTCCCGTATTCCTGTCGATTCCCGTGAGTCGCAAGCGACAAGTTGTCACTTCAGCAATGGATCTGATTCGACAGCCTTCTTGGAGAGACAGAGATGAAAGTGATGGTCATTGTCAAAGCCACCCCCAGTTCCGAGGCGGGAGAAATGCCCAGCACGGAACTTCTCACTGCGATGGGGACGTTCAATGAAGAACTGGTTCAGGCTGGCATCATGCAGGCGGGTGAGGGCTTGCATCCCAGTTCCCAAGGGGCACGCGTCCGATTTTCCGGAACTCACCGGATCGTGACAGACGGCCCCTTCGCCGAAACGAAAGAATTGATCGCGGGATTCTGGATCTGGAAGGTCGACTCCATGGAGCAGGCCATCGATTGGGTGAAGAAATGCCCCAATCCCATGCCCGAGGAATCGGAAATCGAGATTCGTCCCATCTTCGAAGCGGAAGATTTCGGATCGGAGTTCACTCCCGAACTCCGCGAGCAGGAAGCGGCGATTCGCGCTCAAACGTTGGGACTCAACCCTCCGAATTTCGTCGATGCTGATTCTCGTTTCATTACCGGATTGAACCAGAGCTACACCAAGGAAACACGTCGGGACATTCCCCAGCAGTGGGGCCGGTTTTGTGATGTGATGGACACCATCCCCGAACGCACTGGGAAAGATTCCTGTGGGGTCAGTTGGAATTGTGAGAGCTGCGGGTCTTTTGACTACTTAACTGGCGTCGAAGTCCAAGAAGGAACCGAATTGCCACCTGACATCACAACGGTCAAAGCCTCCGCCGGTCGGTATGCGGTTTTCTGCCATACCAAACACGTCTCGGAACTTGCCGCGGCCTTTGACACGATCTGGAGTCAATGGGCGCCCGACTGTGGCTTGAACTTGAACACCGATGCTCCCTGTTTCGAGAGATACAC
>JAGQQQ010000954.1 GCA_020426125.1 Planctomycetaceae bacterium | reverse complement strand
ACTGATGGGACGCCCCAATCTTCACAAACGTCAAACCGTAATCTCCCGGGGCGTCGGATTCGATGTTCCGCACAGTCACCGTGTACGTGCCGGTGGCGGGAAGGCCATAGACTTCAGTTGCGTAACTCCCCTCCGAGGCGTTGCCTGTTCCGGTTCCATTGACATCGATGGGCGAACCGCCGGGAGCGAACAGTTCCATGATTCCATTGGTGGACGGGATTGTGCCATTGTCAAAATTCAACTGAATGCTGTCCCCGGCGTTCGCATCAAATGTGAAAGTGTCAATGTCAGCGGGCGTGTCGATTGCGGCCAAGACTGTTTCTCCGGACACCAGCGGCGTGAGCAGGCATCTTGTCTCCAAAGATTCTCCCTGAATGGATCCCCAAAATCGCGGTGTCGGGGACCTCCGAAATTGGAGCCGTCTTCCTCGTTGGCGAACGGTGAAGTGACGAATCAGACGAAGACGAAATAGTGGCCCGGTTCTCAGGTTGGCTCCCATGGAATGCTCCTGTTTGGAATGAATCTTTGAATTGTCTGATGCGACGGGAGTTGGCTTCCACAGACGTCAAGTCGCGTTGAGTTCCAGGAATTTCCCGACCTCGAAGTGAACGAAGAAATTGCCAAATGCGATGAAGACCGCGTCTTCCATGAGGCAAAGCTCTAATCTGAGGTCTCTCCAGGCAACGGCGAGGAGTTGCACGACATCACGGTCCCAAATCGGATGCTGAGCCGACCAGAAAACTCTTGCGGGACATCGACCTTGACTGGGCATCGTAGGTGAACCACACAATGGCAGACCAGGGTATGTGACAGTCGGGGCGTTAATACAACGAGGAAACGTACCAGATTCCAGGATCGGAATGCGATCGATCAGCAGCGAGACACGACCTTCGACGAAGTGGCTTCGCCGGAGACTTAATGAGGTGTTTTGCCGTATACTCCCTGACACGATGAGTCTGCGAGAAACTCATCGGAACAGACCGCTGAAACTGGAGGACTCCGTATTTGTCGGAATTTTTGCCTCCAACAGGGTGAACAGGAAACCTTTTGGTGGCGATCCCATCTGAGTGACTCGCTCAATAGGAGAAAGCGATCCTCGGAGTCATCCGTCGGGGAATTCAAGGATGAGGGAGAGTCCATCGAGTTGGAGAGCCGTCCTCGGAAAGGAAATCGTCCGTCCTCGCAAGGACTTTTTCCTGAAAGGGTTTCGAGTTCTGGGAATCCTCTCGACTGGGACGGTGGTGGGATTCAAAAACAAACCCAATTCGACCATGAGAAAGTCCTCCGGCTGGCATGCGGAACAAGCAAGAAAAGTCGCACCGTCCCAGAACCTCGCAAAACGTCCAGAGCCAAACCATCCTCGCACATTCTGTTGGGGGAGCTTTTTTCGTTCAGCCATCAATTCCACTCGGAAGTTCTTTCTATATGATTCCGTCTGTCAGAAACGGAATTCTCCGTTTCCATGTTTCCCCCTTTCTATCCGAGTTCGAATTCGTTGAGGTCGCCGATGAGGAATCGTCATCCCTTTCATTGTTCGGTGGTGTTGTGGGCGATCCTGGTGGGGCTCGGGACGACGAACGCCAGGGCTCAAACACCGGTGGCGATCCTTCCGGACGTCGTTTATGGCCACAAAGATGGTTTGGCGATGACATATGACGTCTTTACCCCGGAGGAATCTAACGGCGCCGCCATCGCTTTCATGGTCAGCGGAGGCTGGTATTCCCGTTGGAATCCGCCCGAAAAGGCGAAGGGGTTCTTCGAGCCGTATCTCAAGGAAGGTTACACCGTATTCGCCGTGCGACACGGCAGCAGCCCAAGATATGGAATCGCCGAAGCGGTCGCCGACGTGCGTCGGGCAATCCGATTCATCCATTTGCACGCGGAAGACTACAAGATTGACGCCCATCGTCTGGGAGTTTTGGGAATGAGTGCGGGCGGGCATCTTTCTCTGATGCTCGCGACAACCGGAGACGATGGCGTTCTCAACGCTGAGGATCCCGTGGAGCGTGCTCCCAGTCGCGTGACCGCGGTGGCCGCGATGGTCCCGCCATCCGACTTGCGTGTCGCAGTCTGGGAGGCCGAGGAATCCTTGCCGGCCTATAAAAATTTTCCGGCGTTGAATATGTCCGTCGAGGAAGCAGCGAAGTATTCCCCCGTGCTCTTTGTGACTGAGGACGACGCTCCAGCATTGGTGATTTCGGGAACACTGGATGACCTCGTTCCTCCCAGACATGGGCACTGGATCGAAGAAGCCTATAAGGACGGCGGACTGGAATGCAAACTCCTCCTGCTGGAGGCAAACCACGGCCTGCAAGGCAAACAACCCGAGGCGATTCAAGCCGTGATTGAATGGTTCGAAGAGAAGCTGAAAGCGAAATAGACACACGATGAAGACCTTCATAGCACTTCTGACGAGTCTGGTGGTCGTCTCCACTTCGCGTGCGGCGACCCCGGAGACGCTCCGTCCGAACGTTGTCTTCATCTATGCCGACGATTTGAATGACGGATGCCGCTGCGGCGAGGAAATCGCGAGGGAAAACCACTATTTTTCGCCGTCTTCCGAGGCATACTGAACTCGATTCCACTTCGGCGAATTCAGCTCAATCCAGTGGGATTCGCTACACGTTGCGACACGGGATTGGACTCCATTTCAGACCAGACATGATCAAACCATTCTCCTTTACAGAGAAGCCAGTCAACGTTTGATTTCTATTCAACCGAGGCTGAGTCTTTTCTGTTCGGCCTGCACGCAATCCCGTGTGGTCCGTTGTCCGGTTGATGCACTAGTACCAAGTTGTCGCTGACCGTTCCCGCAAAGCGTGCACCAGCGTTGAATCGCATCCATTCCGGCAGGCGCGCCTCATAGGTGTCCAGATTGTGTGAGGTCGGCTTCGAGTTGATCCCGACGCTCCCCGTGC
>JAGQQQ010000953.1 GCA_020426125.1 Planctomycetaceae bacterium | reverse complement strand
GCTCGGAAAGTTGACTTGCCCCTTTGGACGGGGGAAGAACAACACGCCCGAATCCTTGCACCGGCAGAAGTGGAAATCCCGTAGCACCCCGCATCCATCCGGAAGCCGTGTCCATGTCAGCTGAATACATCATTGGAATTGATCTGGGGACCACAAATAGCGTTGTCGCCTATGCCCGTCTGGAGCGGGAAGCTCCCGATGTTGAGTTGCTGCCGATCCCGCAGTTGGTTGGTCCGGCGACAATTGAGTCACGGTCGGGGCTTCCGTCATTTCTCGCGTTGGGAGGAAAGGTCGATCCTTCATTCGCGGTCCCCTGGGCGGAAAATCGCGATTACCACGTCGGCGAATGGGCGCGACGGCAGTCCGCCGAACTTCCCGATCGAGTGGTCAGCGGAGCCAAGTCGTGGCTGTGCCATTCCCGCGTCGACCGACATCAGCCGATTCTGCCCTGGAATGCCCCGGATGAGGTTCCCAAGATCTCTCCCGTCACCGCGACTAAACGTCTTGTCGAACACCTCATCGCATCCTGGAATCAGAAATTTCCCGACGCTCCGTTGATCAAACAGCGAGTCGTCTTGACCGTGCCGGCGTCGTTCGATGCCGCCGCGCGGGAACTGACTCGGGAAGCGGCCGTTGCCGCTGGGTTGCCGGAAAACTTTGTTCTCCTGGAAGAACCTCAAGCTGCGGTCTATGCCTGGCTGAGCGAAATGGGAGACTCGTGGAGAAAGACTCTGAAAGTCGGAGACTCGATTCTCGTAATCGACGTCGGAGGCGGGACAACCGACCTCACACTGGTCTCCACGGGAGAGGAACATGGCGAACTGCTACTGCGTCGGATCGCTGTGGGGAACCATTTGCTCGTGGGTGGCGACAACATGGACCTGGCCTTGGCTCATCATGTGGCGGAACGATTTGCCGAACAGGGAACGAATCTGGACCCCTGGCAGTCCGTTTCCTTATGGCACGCCTGCCGGAACGCGAAAGAGGCACTCCTCTCCGACGATGGCCCGGATTCCCAACCCGTGGCCATCCTGGGCAGAGGACGCAAATTGATCGGGGGAACCGTCTCCGTCGACCTGGATCGGGAGATGACCCGGACTTTGCTGCTGGAAGGATTCCTTCCCTCGTGTGACATTTCCGAGAGCGTCACTCGAAAGCGAGGATCGGGGTTTCAACAGATCGGACTCCCCTACGAGATGGAAACCGGCATTACTCGACACATTGCCGACTTTCTGACTCGGCAATCCGTCGACGGGACCCCCTTTCAGCCGACAGACATTCTCGTGAATGGCGGCGTCTTCAAGCCATCGTCCTTCGTTCAACGCCTCATCGACGTCATGGCGGAGTGGTTTCCCAACAACTCACCGCGTCCTCTCGCCGGCGAGCGGGATCTCGATCATGCCGTGGCTCGTGGAGCCGCCTACTACGGCTGGTCAAAGGACCACGGTGGCATCCGCATTCGAGGCGGAACGGCGCGATCCTACTATGTCGGAATCGAAACCGCCGGACTGGCCATTCCCGGAGCGCCGCGCCCTTTGAACGCACTGTGTGTGGTGCCACGCGGGATGGAAGAAGGGACCGAAAATGACATTCCCACGAACAACGTCGGGCTGATCGTGGGCGAACCAGTCCAATTCCGGTTTTTTAGTTCCCCGGTTCGAAAGGACGACAAACCGGGTGACGTCCTGACGCAATGGTCAGCCGATGAAATCGCGGAAACCGATTCCCTCGAAGCAACACTTCCCATCGACGAGGGAGAAGAGGGAACATATGTGCCTGTGCGATTCCATGCCAAGATCACGGAGCTGGGGATGTTTGAACTTTGGTGCGTGAGCACCACCTCCGATCAGGAATGGAAGCTCGAATTTAGCGTCCGCGAAGATAGCTGAATCGGATTCATCATCCGATTCCAAGATAGTGACGTCGTTTGTTTCGTCGGCGTTTCACATCGGCAAAGTCGGGATTGTGAATTCGGAGACTCGGCGTCGGGTTAACGAGTGCTTTCCGCGCCCTGGGACTCAGGATTTGAACAATCGACGTGGCGATACGCCGATCGACGATCAAGAATGGCTGTCGCGTCGAAATGCCGTCTTGGCGTTCTCTTGAGCCAGCAGAAAGACGCAATTGCATGCCGTCGCATCTCGAAACCAAGGCTGTCCGTCGGGCACCAACGCCGGGCAATCGACTCTCCATCTTTGCAGAGAGGAACGATTCATTCAGACTCACCGGATAGAGTGCCTCGATCCATTCGACGTGAAACATCGTTTCTTCTCACACTGGGCCGACTATGAGCGTCGTTCGAAACTGGCCATCGATTCTCATAAACTCACCGAGACGAAGTTTGATACGAAAACGCTCCCAGGTTATCAGTGGAATGGAAGCACCTGCGATCTCCTGGGAGAGATTTGCGGGGACCGTTCCATGC
>JAGQQQ010000044.1 GCA_020426125.1 Planctomycetaceae bacterium | reverse complement strand
TGAGCTTGCGTTGAACTCGACTCTCCGAGAACCCGGATCGCAAGCCGTTTCCAGACGTCGAGGGTATTTTGATCATTGAGTCGTGCAAGATTTCTTTTGATGGTGGGCTCATGCCCCCAACGTGCGAGAGCCGGCTCTAACACCTCACAGAGCGAGTAACTGTCCGGTGTGACCGCGGCAGCGAAGAGATCGGAGGCGTTTTTCACGTCCATCGCAATCAACACACGTGCAAGACCAATGCGGGCTGTCACATCCTGGGTCTTCTGAAAGGCCTCCAACAAGTCGTCGCCAATGTCCTTGTTGACCTCCGAGAATCCCATATTCCAAGCGACCAGGAGAGCCTCCGCGACGCGAAGAGTCAGCTCGTCCTCAGTTCGCTTCAAGGCCTTCAACCACAGAGGGATGACTCCTTTTTCGTGAAGAAATTTGAGTTCTGGCAGGTCATACTCCGGTTCCCGTTCGAAGTGGAGAAATGGCCTTGGCCCCTCCGGAACGATGGGACCGGCCTCTTGCGCCTCCCCGACCATGATGAGGCCAACGAGAATAACGAGAACCTGAGAAACTCGCCAAACCGGGGAGGGATTCCGACAACCAAACTGCTGGGGGGGGAGGAACACTCGTCGCATGGAACGTTTCATTGACAAAGAAGAGAGAATCCGAAAACGGTCAAGGCCTCTAATCGGGCCGACTGAGCCGAACGGTCTGGAACCAAAATAGGAAGAGCCCAACCAATGCTCCCCCGATCAGAAAGTACCAGTTTCCAGGAAGCAGCCGATAATCCTCGAATCCATTGCTCCGCATGACCGCGAGCGGAGCCGAGATGGGATCAACGAGCAATGCCCAGCGGACTGCCCGATAGCCAAATGGGGCGTCGCGCCCCATCCAGATCAACAGGGGCACGGCCGTCAACGCCCCCGCGACACAATATGCCGCAACCGTGGCTGGAATGCTTCGGCGAAAAAAGGCCCCCATCGCGGCGCTCACGACGACCAGAAACAACGTCGCCAACAACAGGCTCTGAATCACCATGACGACCTGCTGTTCGAGGATCGGTTTCAGATAAATCATTAGGAGATATCCGGGAAGGGTGGCGCACAGGACCAGGAGCATCGTCCAAACGGCGCTCAGCAACTTTCCCAGAGCGATGGAAAAAGACGATTGGGGGGTCGCACGCAACATCGCCCAGCCTCCCGATTCGATTTCGCTTGGAATCAGTCCCGCAGACATGCCAGGAGCGAGCAGGACAATCAGGGTCATCTGAAAAACCACCAGCAGTCCGCCGATGAATTCGACCGTCCAATTTTTGACTCCGGTGGCCGCAAAATACGTCAATGCGATCGATGCGACGGCACAGATTGCGATGAGTCGTAGAATCCAGGTCGCTCGCCCAAATTTCCGGCAGCGGAGTTCCTTGATCAATATCGGATTGGTCCAATTCCCAATACTCCAGGAACGCCTCTGGGGGTCAACAAGAAACAATAACCGGCGGATCAACCGTTGTCCGAGCGCGCGGTCTTCCGTCATCGTGCCCGAATCCCGGGAAATGTCGAAAATGCGGATGTGTAGCCGACTCATTGTCAAGATGGCAAACAACGCGATCGAGACACTGGCGGCGATCAGATACCGCGTGAAACTGCTTGAGCTGGCTACCATTCCTTGCCCACCAATCGCCTGATGGCCCAGGATCTCAGCGAGTGCGGGCAATGGAGACAGGTGCCGAAGCCAGTCGGCGATCATGACTTTGGTTTGATCTTCCGATCCTTGAAGAACTTGATAGGGGCCCAGGGAACCGATCACCAGTCCCAGTGTCCATCCATAGCTCGAGCGGACCGCCGTATCAATGCTTCGGCTGGAAATACTGACGAGCAAAGCCAAGGATGAGAGTTGAACCGTGGTCAGGAGGAGCACGAGGTAAAGTGGCCCCAGATGATCACGAATCGTAATCCCTCCCATGGTGTAACAGGCCGCCGCGCCGGGAACGGTCATCATCAACGTCAGGAGCAACGGGACCACGGCACCTGTCAATTTGCCCTCAAAGATTCGCCAGGAAGGCAACGGGGTATGAAACAACAGTTGGAGCGTGCCTCGGATTTTCTCCTTCACCAATGAAACCGAGGGATGAATCGGAGTGAGAAGACAGACGATCGCCGTGAGGCAATAGCCAAACAGGGCGAACACTTCGGCGGAGAGATTCCCCGTTTGCGAAATGACCGCTTCAGAGGGCCACTGAAAAGCGATCAGGCCGGATGATAGGATAGCGGGGACCATGATCAGCGTCAGGGAGCGAGGGGACCGAAACGTCCCGAGACACTCCCGATGGGCGACTGGATTCATGTGACGGCACTCCTCGTTTCCGACTTGGTTTCGACCTTTTGGGTCGTCTCCGCCTGGTCACCCTTTGTGACCGTCATAAAAGTTTCCTCTAAATCGAGTTGAATTTCCCGGAATTGAACGACTGGAAATTGATCCACCACGAGTTGATGGAGGACCCGTTGAATCTTTTCGTCATCCGCGACCGTCTGACATCGGACGGTCGCTTCCGCCGGTGAGACGTCGACTTCGGCATCTGACTCAAGGGATTCCCGAAGCTTGTGTTCCAGGGCCGGCAACTGCTCGGCATTCGTCAGCATGACCTCCCAGATCCGCCTTTGATGAACCTGGCGGAGAATCTGTTCCAAGGTCCCGCTCGCCCTGAGTTTCCCCTGGCTGATGATTGCCACCTCGTCGCAGATTCGGGAAAGCTCCGGAAGAATGTGACTGGTCACAATCAACGTTTTTCCTAACTCAGCGAGATGAAGCAACAACTCCCGAATCTCAATGCGGGCGCGGGGATCCAGCCCATTGGCTGGCTCATCAAGTATCAGCAGGTCCGGATCGTGCAGAAGCGTTCGGGTAATGCCGACGCGCTGCTGCATTCCATGACTCAGGCTCTCGACGAAGAGGTCCTTCATATGCGTGATGCCTGCCGTTTCCATCACCTCTTCGATCCGTTTGCGACGAACTTTTCGAGGGATCCCAAATGCCGCCCCAAAAAAGTCGAGGTATTCACGGACCCTCATATTGTCGTAGGCCCCGAATCGGTCCGGCATGTAACCAACCAGTTTTTTGATCTTTCCGGGTTCCCTAGTGCAGTCGACCCCATTGATACGGGCGAACCCGGAAGTGGGGCGAGCGTGACCGACGAGAACCTTGATCGTCGTCGTTTTTCCGGCTCCATTCGGTCCGATGAACCCCAGGATCCGCCCACGTTCCAAAGTCAGGTTGAGATCGTCGACTGCGACGAAACCACCATATCTCTTCGTCAGGTGTTCGATCACCACGATCGGTTCGTCATTCTTTGACATCATGCATTCTGCCTGAATCGGGTCGAAATGGGTGTCAGACGGCCGGTCAGACACCAAAAAAAATCAAAGCGACTTCGCCCGGCCTTGGATAGAGAATCGCTCAATCTGCCAACTGGTGGTGTTGGGGTTGAGATCCTCCAGATCCGGAACGCTGCCAACGTGGATCAGCAGCGTGACGATGTTGTCAGGGTCGCCCCGCAACTCATCCGAAGAGACCAGTTCCAAATCGAATTGACCGACTGGGCTGTCGAGCGTCGTTAACAGCCGGTCTTCGAATTCCTCCGAAACGGTGAAGATTTTCACCTCCCGTTGTGGGACTCGGAGGTCCAAGCGAATTGCGAGCGATGAAATCTCCAAAGGTGCCAATTCCCGAGGGAGCGAGACTCGCAACGTCGTGCGGCTTTCCGGGATTGTCGTTTCCGTCCAGGTTCTGTCACGATTGCGGTACACGGTTGACGCGCCCCAACTGGGGTGCGGAATGGACTCGAAATACAACAGGGGAGACGGCAAAGCAAACTCCGTCCCCGGAGCAGGACGTTTTAACTCAACAGGGATCTGAAACAACACATCTCCCACCACGTCTTCCGGGGGATCGCTCCCGAAATCAAGCGGAATCGGAGCCCCCCAATAAAACGCCTGGATCGTCTGAGGAAATCGCTGACTTCCACTCAGCACGCTTTGCATGAGGTCCCTTTTCCATTGACCACGCTGGTCCAAAATCGCCTGGGCGAGATACTCGCCTTCTGCCAACACGTCTTCCGATGTACTCAAAAGCCGGCCTTGAGGATCCCGACGCAAATTGCTTCGAGACCCGGAAGGAAACAGAAGCATTCCCTCACGAAAATCGTCCACTCCCCCACCTTGGATCTGTCCGATCAAACCATCGCGATTCAGCGTGAACTCCGCCTGAACGGGAGCCCTTTCTCGATAAACAACAAGTTCCGAAGTCTCTGGGCCAGATGGCAGGTTCAGGTTGTTCCAAACCTGAAGGTTTTCGTCCGTCCGCAGGGCACGGGCCGGTGCCCCCCGCAATTCATCGGAAAAGCTGAGTGAGCCATCTTCGTTCAGGACGATTTCATCTTGATCTGCCGAAAGGCGAAAAACCGCTCGGCCTCCTTGAATCCGAGTCTGGCCTTCCCGATCCACCATGGCAAATTGGACTTGGGCATGTGGAGACTTCACGGTCGCCCGGGACTGGCTTCCGACGACCAACAGTGCCGTCGTCGTCAGGATCGCGATCCCCGGCGCGATCCAAAACGCCCGAGCGAAGTCGTGAGTCATCCAGGACCAAACGCCGAGAACCATAATGAACAGGCAGAACAGAGCGAGAATTGTGAACACCGTGGCCTTGGAGGTGACCTGATAGCCAATATATTGACGCGCAAACTCCGGCCAGCGAGACTCCTCCGATTCCTTGAGATCATTCGAAGGTTGGATTTCGTCACGAAGAATTTGCCCCAACAACGTCGGGCGAACGGGTTGAATCTGTGCTCTCTCCTGAAAGGACTGCTGTTCGAATAGGATCTCTCCGTCGAACGTCGTGAGAAAGACGGCGCCACGCCCATGTCGCTGAACAAAGAAGGCAGGCCAATCATCGAAATGGATCAGAGGATCGAGCCCGTGTGAAACGACTCGCCAAACGGGAAGCGGCTTCTCAAGGTCGATCCGCTTTCGAGGATAGATCAGCGTGCTGCCGGGAGCCTGTTCGATTTCCGTCCGCATCAGTTCCAGCTTGTCGACCACGGACACACTCGCATCATCCGAAAGCAATGCATTGGCGACTCCTTCTCCTGTCTTCTCTAATTGAATCCAGAGTGTGCCCCCCCCGTACACCCACTCCCGTAGAGCTTCCAGGGCTCGGGAAGAACTGCCAATGCGTTCGGATGCGAGGATGACTGTCTGGAGCCCGTCGTACGCCATCGCGGAATAAGGGAAATCTCCCTGCCGGAGAAGGTGCGCATCCTGCTTTCGGAGCAAGGCGAAGATCTCCGCGACCTTGACATTCGTGGTGTCAGCCGGATCAGAGATCAACAAAACGGGAGACGACCATTTTGCGTTTCGAACATAGCCGGAATGCAATCTCCGATCGTTGTCCGAAGCGACAGCGACTTCATTGGAACCATCACCCCCCAAAACCAGCGTTTGAAAATCCTTGGGCTCAACATCTTCAAGGGGATTTTTCGCCGGTGGTGTTTTGAGAAGAAACCAACCTCCTCGAGTTGACTTCGCCGGGACCCAGACGCGAGCCCCATACTGCTGCTGAGGCTCGTCATCAAAAAAAGAGGCAACGACAAACTCCGCATCAGACTCACTCCGATTCTGAATATGGAAGACCATCTGATTCCAGGTGTCAAATCGAAGAATCCTCCGACCGATGGGTGTCGGCGGTTGAGACAAACGAACATCCTCACCCCGCAGGCTTCCGAACCAACACAAGGAAATGACGCAAAACAGAATCAATCGAACAAAACGGGACAAGGAACTCCTCCCAAGGAGGCATGAACGGAACATCAGATGAAGCAAGAAGGGAATTGCGACCGTGAGGAATGCGATCGTAGTGTAGAAACTTCCCGGACCGGACGCGACGGACAGAATTGATCGTGAAACAATGTTCGAAATCTCGGGCAGTCGAGGCCGATATGCTTGCGAAGGTTGGTTGTTCCCCTTCAAAATGCCCCGTCACTCCGAACCCAATTCGATGTTTTTGAGAACTGTCCCCTTTCCGCCTTTGATTTCAGAAATACGGATCAGACCATGCCCCATCAAGTCCTGATCATCGTCGGTGACGCCACCGAGACGCTGGACACCATGTATCCCTATTACCGCTTGATTGAGTCGGGATTCCAGCCCGTCGTGGCGGCCCCGGAAAAACGGAAGTACCAGATGGTGCTCCACGAAGTGAAGCCGGGGTGGACCATCACCAAAGAATGGGAAGGCTACACCATCGACGCGGATATCGCGTTTCAAGACATTCAGCCAGAAGACTATCTCGGCATTCTGTTCTCTGGCGGACGGGCTCCAGAATACATTCGGTACGACGAACATCTTGTGCGGGCCACGAAACACTTCTTCGCAGAGAACAAGCCGGTCGCCAGTGTCTGCCACGGCGTCGAGATCCCCGCCTATGCCGACTGCGTCCGGGGCCGGAAGATGGCCACCGTCCCCAAGTGCCAGTTTGACCTGGAAGTCTGCGGAGGGATCTTCGTCAACGAGCCCTGCGTGATCG
>JAGQQQ010000952.1 GCA_020426125.1 Planctomycetaceae bacterium | reverse complement strand
TCGCACCAATACGAGCCGGTCGATACTTCCATTCACCAAGGATTGATCGACGTTTCGTGTGAATGGAAACTCTGTTCGAACGTCGAATGTCAACGCTTGGCTTCCCTCCCGATCAGAGTACCTCCGCCGAAACGAACTTTCGTCAAACAATGAGCGGATCATGGAATGGGCCAACGACTGTCGAAACTCCACTGCGAGCCCCTCCACTTCGGGGCGAGGATAACCAAACCGTCGACAGGCATCATCAATCTCGACAGCCGGCGACTCCGCATCGAGCCATAAAATCTGCTCGCACCACCAGTGAAAGAGAGTCCCCTTGCTGAGCGCCTCAGACCGGCTGACATCGAGCACGGAGGCCAAGGGAATCGTGACTTGTCCCCCCTTTTGCGATGGCGCCACCCGTCTCAACCCTCGCCCACCATCCGACGTGGCGAATTTCAGGGAACAGACTGGTGAGTCCTGAAATGTTGATACCAAGGTTCCCTTGTCCGGGGGAACGACACCGTTTTTGTCAACAATCTTGCGGAGAGACCACTCAGGATCACCGTGGCTCCAAAGCGTCTTCCGAGGGGAGGCCGGCACATCGGGAGCGAGCCCGGCACGAACCAACCCGGCGAATGTTTTCGGAAGTTTTGACTCCAAACTGTTCGGCACGATGAACATGTACAGTCCGTGGACTGCCCGGGTCATGGCGACATAAAGCAAGCAAAGCGCTTCGGTCAGATTCTTTTCCAGAGTCTGCCGCCGCGCCTCTTCGACCTCTCCCCCCACTAACTGCACAAGTTCCTTGTTTCGGAGCGGGCAAACAAGAATGGGATCCCCCCCCGGTTGTTTCTGGAGCGTGAAGTGTGTGCCGTGTCGCAGCAATTCGTTATCGAGTTCTGGGAGCACGACGATGTCAAATTCCAGTCCTTTGGACTGGTGGATATTCATCACTCTCACAGCGACCGGACTGGGAGCGTCTCTCCGTTGCTGTCGGACAGACTCAACAAATTCGGTGGGTCTGAGTACCGTCGCCACCGCATCAAACTCGTCGCCGATTTCAGCCAATTGCTCAAGCCGACGAAACTCTCGGGGATTACAAAACGGGGCCAGCTTGTCGATCAGACCATGAACGAACCCACCATAGCCCTGTCGAAAGACCGCATTTCGAATCTGAGCCGCGATGTCGGAAAAGTTTTCGTTCTCAAAAAGGTCGTCCAAACCGAGAGCCTGCGCCAGCGGGGACTTCGCCAGGTGAAAGCGGGCAATCGAATGTCCCGGATGATCGGCAAACGTCATGAGTGACAAAACCAGTTCCACCGCCGCCGAGTCGGTCACGGGATTTCCCCCTTCCTCACTCGCTTCCACACCTCGCTGCGTCAATTCGTAGACAAGCCGCCCCACCGAACGGTTTGTCCGGGTCAACACCCCAATCGAGCAACCCGGTGCCTGCTGGTGCAGGTCGCGAATCGCGTCAGCCACCTCGGCCCAGAGGACATCCATCCGCTCGCTCTTGCTCAACTTTCGATTGTCGTCGTTCGGCGGCTCGGCAACCGTTCTGAGTTCGACATACCCCGGCAAGTCCGTTTTGACGGTCTCGTGACGAAGAAAATTGTGGCTCCAATCCGCGAGCAAAGAATCGTATTCCTCCAGGTTGGAATGGCGGGATAAGTTGGCCATCACTTGATTGACCGCATCAATCACTGGCTGGGAAGACCGGCGGCTCTGGTCCATCGTGTCGTCTTTAAGTCCGGGGAGTTGCTGCTCAATCGTCTCGAAGATGGCCGCTTCACCACCCCGCCAGCCGTAGATCGCCTGTTTCCGATCCCCCACGCAAAAGAACGATCCCTGGGGATGCTGGCAAACCTCTTCCGCAAACGGGCGAATCACCTTCCACTGGTCGCCAGACGTATCTTGAAACTCGTCCAACAGCAGGTGTCGGATTCCCGCGTCCATGCGATAACTAATCTGCCTCGTCAGTTGGCCCACATCGGATCGAGCCAGCCGACGGGTCATGTCGCTGAATTCCAGAACTCGATGCGCCGTTTTTAACGATTCGTAGTGGTGATGGTACGCCTCCAACAACTCACGAGTTGCAACCGTCTGCTCACGCCACGGCATCAGCAGCTTTGCCTGAAGTTGGCCGATAATCCTCCGGCAGATTTCAACGAGGTCTGCGGGGATCTCCTTGCGGCGGTAAGTGAAATCGCGGTCGAGGACTTTTTTGCAGAGACCGGCTTTCAACAATCCTTCCCAATCTTCATCACGAAACTTGGCAGCGTCCGACTCACAAACTCCTTTCAATGACTTCTCCGCAGCAGATTGTTCCAACTGCAACGCGAGCCGCTCACAGTCATCACCGGTCAGAAACTTCGGTTCAGGAAGACGCTCCCAGGCCTCCGGCGGAGCCGACAGGAACGGACCATAAAAATTTTCAATGGCTTCCCTGAGCAGTGAGGACACCCCGCGCGTGACATTCCCCTTCGCGAGCAGGGAGACCATGTCCAACAACGTTTGCTGGTCGCCGTCCCGCAAGACTCGCCCGATCGCCTTCCCCTGCAATGCTTGCAAGGCATGCTCGTCCACGACCTGCCATCCGGGAGGGAGTCCCAACTCCAGCGAATAACAGCCCCCCAACTTGGCGAAGAACGAATCGAGCGTGCTAATTCGAATCCGGTGCAGGGCCGTAGTCAGTCGCTGCAAGAGAGTCAAACACTCGTCTCGATCCAATGGGGGAGAGCCGACGGAGCCCGACAACTCCTGAAGCTTGTCAGGATCCACGGCCGCATGCGCAAGCCGCAAGAGAATCCGTTCCAGGATTTCTCCCGCGGCTTTCCGGGTGAATGTCGATGCGAGGATCGTCTCCGCCGGCGCGTGACGCAGCAGGGCGATGTACCGACTTGAGAGCTGAAAGGTCTTGCCCGTTCCGGCGGATGCCCGAATCAACAACCTCTGCTTCTCTGGGGGGAACGCGGTTCGGGCCGCGGCCTTCGACGACCGCGTTTCCTGGGGAGTCACGTCAAACAAGGTCCGAACTTTGGCCATCAGACAATCACCTCCCGTCCGAAGATCCCCTGCTGGCAAATGGCGTCATACTCTGTGAGCCATTCCGGGGGATCGGTCAGTTCCTCCCAGAACTCCTGATCCTGAATCTTCTGGACAATCGCGCTCACGGCCTCGTCTGCCTCCAACAGTTCTTCCGATGTCCATTCCGCCATTTTCTCGGTCACATCATTTGTGTCACGCGGCAACACGAGATAGGCCAGTTGAACATCGCCACCAACACCCAACTCTTTTGCCAGATGCCGATAGAGTGGAAGCTGAAAGTCGACCCACTCTTTCTTGTGTCGATGTGTCTTCTCGGGACTCAGCCCTTTCTCGCCCGTTTTGTAGTCAAAGATCGCCCACGCATCACGTCCCGGATGGTAGTCGATCCGATCGATCCGTCCGCTAATCGTAAACCTCGGTCCACCGGCGAATTGGCAAGGGACGTTTTCCACCTTCTGCTCGACGTAGCGAATCTCCCACCCCTTCGCTCGCCACCCTGCTTGCCAGGGCGCAAAGGCTTTCAGCCGCAACCGGGCCTGTTCGACTTGAAGCAACACACTCACCGGTGGCGACACTCCAAACTCGTCCGCGACATGCTGGTCGAGCAATTCCGACAGGGTCGCCGCGACCGACGGCGCGTCCGCAAGATCACTCTCAGCACTCTCCCCGAACCGATTAAGGACGGCGTGGATCAGATCTCCAAATGCCCCGGCGTCGAGTTCCTCAAAGCCATCTGTCACCTCTCGGAGACCGGCAATGTGTTTGAGATAGTATCGATAGGGAGAGACAAGATAGTTGCGGAACTCGGTGACGTAGAAATCCCGCTTGGGGGTTTCACTCTTCACGGGGAGGGGAACCTTGAACTGCGACCGCTGATCAGGTGGAACCGACACCTTGGCCAACTCCCGCCGCGACGGCTCCGCACCTTTCCCAAAGAACGACAGCACTCGCTTCGCAATCGTGTCGGGATCGGTCGCGAATAGCAGTCGACTGGGAGCAAGCGGGTCGCCATTCGCATTCCGGCGGGCGACAATCAACCGCACCTTTCCCCGGCTCGCCAACAAAGTTGTCAGCGCGTGGCAATCGCGAGCGTATCGCCGCGAGTTGTCCTCGATTCCCAAATGCACACGCAGACGATTCGGGAGGAACAGGTCATGGTTGACGGACGACGGAATTAACCCTTCGTTCAATGAAGTCAAAATGACGGCCGCCGAGTCATCGAGGGGGACGTCCAGCCACCCGGATAGCCGCAGGCCATGGGAACCTCGATGGGGTTTGAGACTTGTTGCGCGAACTTCATCCAACGTGAGTTCAATGGCTTCGGCAGCCGTGACCGTTGGAGACAGCGCCAACGGAAGGGACTCGTGCTCGGCGAAGGCCGCCACCAAACTCGCACAGGCGTCAAGCAAAACCAGGCTCTCGGCATCGTCCTCTGAGGCGATCACATCTCCGAAGATGGAAAAAAGGAACTCGCGAATCGGCGCGGCCCAGTCGCGTAGCAAAGTGGCCGCCCGACAAAGTGGAGTCAGCAAGGCGTCCACCAAACCGACAATCTGGATGGCCACCTCGTCAGCGTGAATGGAGTTGATCATCTGGTCCGTTCGTTGCGGACCATGTTTCTCGCAGCTTCGATCCCAATGGATTAACCAATTCGAATCAACATCCTGGCGATCGAGCCACGCGGTCAGATCCGGATGTCGAATCAGATGGGCGAACACATCGGACTGCCGTGAATGCAGATAATCCGCAACGGACTCCAGCAAGCGAAACGGCCGACTCTGGGACAATATATTCTCCAGCGGCCATTGTGTTTGGACGTCGAAGTCGCTGAGCCGACGCCGCAGAGGAAGGACCAGAGTCTCGTCTGGGGCTCCGATGACGATCTCGTCTTCGGCGAACTGATTTCCCCAGGTCGCAAGTTCCTCGACGACGGCATCAACCTGATCAGCGGGTCCATCGACGACACGGACCTGCTCCCCGGCAATCTCCAGACGAGCCGACTCCCAAGACTGGGGGATCAGACAGCCATGTTCATCGAACCGATCAGCCCACTCCTGGGGTGCGTGAATGTAGGACGTCACTCGATCAGCCACCTGGTCCAGCATCGAACGCATGGTTCGGTTCATGTCGACGGCACCCACGAGAACAATTTCTCGATCCGTGGTGCACTCCTGTTGCTCGATGGCAACAAGTCGTGCCGTCTG
>JAGQQQ010000043.1 GCA_020426125.1 Planctomycetaceae bacterium | reverse complement strand
CAGGACTGATGCCGCGGTTTGTTGGATCCCTTCGGGCCGTCCCTGGATCAATACCGGGACTTGAATTAGCCCATATTCTGGATCGTCCGTCTGAACCTTTAGGATCGCGATCTCCCTTCCCGGGCGAACGACCGCAGGAGCATTGAGCGAAATCGACGTCGACCAGACCCCATTCGGCAAGACTTTTCCGTCTCCGACACTCACCTGAATCTGGTCGCTGTCGATGAACGCTTGTCGAACATTCAGACGCGTCCCACGATGGTCTTCAATTTGAATGTCTCGGGCATCGGGCTGGCCTGTTAATTGGTAGAAGTACACTTCCGACGGCTGCACGGTCACCTTACGCTCGGGGACCGCCAAACGGAACCGGACAACGGCTTCACGCGGAGCCCCGTCGTCGTACTTGACTGTGACCGCGTAGTTCTTGGGGCCTGGCTTCTCATTGGCAGTGTGCACCGCGACGGTGAATTGCCCTTGTTCTCCTGGAGAATATTCTTTTTTCTCGTTCCGTAGCTGAGGAGTCAGACAGCCACAGCTCGGCTCCAAAGCGGTAATCCGAACTGGCCGGTTACTCTGGTTTTCGAAAAAGAAACTCGCGGGGATCGTCCCCACCGCCGGAACTTCCCCCAAATTTACCGCATGCTGAAAAAAGGTCAGCGTCGCGGGAGTTCTCTCGCCAACAACGGGACGAGCCTCGACGAACCGGGTTGTTCCCCAGAGTGAAAGTAATACCGGAAACACGGCGAGAAGGTAAAGCCCCTTGTGAAGGAAGGAGACGTGGGGTCGTCGGGGTGTGTCATCCATGAGTAAGTCCCGTCCTCGGTTTTGCGGGCGAAGTCCGTTTCGCTGCCATGTTCTACTTCGCTAGGGACCATCGCCGCAAGATGGTTTGCCGCCCCCGTGGACTTCGGAGAAACGATCCAGAAAGTTCCATGACACACTGTATCTGGTAAGAACCTGTGGCCATGACCACTTGATATCGTCAAGACACCGACATTTCGCGATCGACCCTGAGATCCTCTTGGGTGCGACATTCGCATGAAAGACCTTCTCGGACAAGTCGTTAGGAGCCGTGGGACCCCAACACGTATGAGCCCGACCGAGGAACACGCACGACCCGTCGATCGTGCGGGTCGAGTTTTGATGTAACATGTTTACATTTAATAGATTATGGGCGTTTGTTTGGGGGAGGCGTCGGTTGGGGTTTGGTCGACCGTTGTCATGCCCCTCCAATTCCTTCGCAGCTCGGGCGGAATTTTGGCCAGAGGGCCGATACGGAGGGATTGAAGTGGAATGTGTCGGGATTGGCTCATCCCAAGGCTCTCGTCTCGCGGTTCCCAATTGGAACGTCGAAGGAACGGTTCGATTCATGCTCTTGACTGCCACAACGTCGTGGAATCGCAGATTCTGACTCAAAGGAGATGACATGAACAATTTAGGAGAGCACGTCGCAAGGGACGCTCGGAAAAGGGCTCTTCCACGATCCGAGGCCTGGAAAGAATCGCGCTTCGTCGACCTCTCCCTTGCGACGCCCAAGCGTGACGGGATCAGTTTAAGCCGCCGATATCCGACAGCGGTTCAAGTTCCGGAGAATGGTTTTTAACGCGGCCTTGGGGCCGTAACCCCAAAGAGGAGCCCATGGAGGCCGCGAGGGGACAGGGGCCGGGCGCCAAGGACACGGGAAGTCGACAATTGCCGCTCCGCCTTCCCCTAACTCCGAGTTCCTCCGCTGCAGACATGATACGCTGTCAACGAAAAACATACGCGCATGGGGCGAGGAGGACACTGATTGAGACGCTAAGAGACGAATAACATTCGGATGTTGAGAGATTGAGAGCGGATGTGTCAGTGGTCTGTCTTGAGTCGAACAAGCACTTCGTTTCGACGAAGCGGACCTGGAGTAAAGGGGGGATCGTACCCAGCCCGCTCGGCCGTCTGTTCTCCTTCGAGCCCCCTCGCCGAGAGCCATTGGCGGAGTTGGGACTCATGAGTTTCAGCCTTCTTGGCATTCATGATTCCGGAGAAGCGAATAACAGCGAAACGCCCTCCGACTCGATTACGGATGGATACATCTGAAGAGTTTGGGGAGGGAGGACCGGCGTCCACCACTGCCTGAGGTATGACGAAACCCATCTTCCCCTTCTGATCTTGGCTTTCCGGTTCCATGAACACGGGTGTGGTCATCTCGATTTTCTGGTCCGATTTATTGTTTCCGCTGATGTAGCGGAACAACCGCATGAAGCTGCCGTCGTTGCCCCTTGCTTCAAATCTCGCTTCCGTAGATGCCAGGACCAGATCAGGATACTCGCGGATCTCAATGTTCCCGTCGGATTCAATGACCTCATACGGAGCCGATTCATAGCCGGCACGAGCGGTGGCACTCCAAGCCAATGCCCCCAATGCCACCAGGCCGCCGATGCCCCAGAGGCAAAACGTTCGCTTGCTCACGATGATCTCTCCTTTTGTAATCTGGAAGCATTCACTCCAATGATCATAGACCGTGGTGTATTGCCGACCAGTCCGGTATCCGGGCTGCGCGACTCTTTGGATATCCATCTGCGAAATACGAAAAGACCCCCGGTCCGATGACTCGAACCAGGGGTGTCGATTGAAGTCAGTCGATCACGTTTGTGACGACGCCGGAGCCGACCGTCTTGCCACCTTCGCGGACGGCGAAACGGTC
>JAGQQQ010000951.1 GCA_020426125.1 Planctomycetaceae bacterium | reverse complement strand
CGACGACCTGCTGACCTCAATCTGATAAATCCGAATTGGGCGAGAAAATCACTTTCTCCAAAGGGACTCTGACCCCGGTTTAACCTTGGTCAAGCCTCTTCAAATCTCCACGACGATCGACCGGAACGGACCCGTTTCTAGCCCGGACCCATCAACCAGGGAGCGACGCAACGTCAAATTGAAATTGACGATACGGAATTCCTGAAGGCATGGATTGCGTTTGCTCAACCCCGTGGAGACGGTCCATTCAGCTACGACCGCAGACTCCGTTCTACAACGACTGATCCGATCGACGTCAGCATGTCACCAGACCCAGCGTTGTTCTCCGTGAGCGATAAAGTATTAAAGCAAGAGTTGACGCAAATGGGTAGACCTTTTTTAAGAAAATGGGATTACCCTCTTTTCTCAAAGGAGTTACGAAGGAGTGGAGAATCCGGGAAGGTCAGTTCGGTCACTCAGATTTTATTGCATCGGGGCCTTGTGATTCTTCGACTCGTTTGGGACCAATCAACTGGATCAGGTGTTCACGTTCGACGACTTCCGTCTTCAGCAGTTCCTCCGCGACACGATCCAAACTGTCACGATTCTCCTGCAAGACTTGAGTGGCTAAGTCTTGTGCTGCATTCAGGATGCGTTGCATTTCCTGGTCAATCAGAAATGCCGTCTGTTCGCTGAATTTGCGAGCTTCGTGGATTTCCTTCCCCAAAAACGGGTGTTCCTCGCCATCGCGAAACGCCACCGGGCCGATTTTGTCGCTCATTCCCCAGGCGCTGACCATGCGTCGAGCGACCTGTGACGCCCGACGGATATCGTCTTCGGCCCCTGCGGAATACTCGTCAAAGACCATTTTCTCGGCAGCTCGTCCCGCCAGCATCATCGCCAGTTGGGATTTGAGCCGTCTTTCCCCCATATGGAATCGCTCTTCCTCAGGGAGGAGTTGAGTCACCCCCAAAGCCCGCCCCCGAGGAACAATGGTCACTTTGTGGACGGGGTCGTTTTCGGGCAACAGCCAAGCCAAAAGGGCATGTCCGGCTTCATGATAGGCCGTCATCCGCCGCTCTTTCTCATTGAGGACTTCCTCGCGGGGAACTCCCATCATGATCTTGTCACGAGCGGATTCGAAGTCGTCCCGGCCAACCTGGGTCTTCCCTTCACGAGCGGCATGCAGGGCCGCCTCGTTCACAAGGTTTCTCAGATCTGCGCCGGAAAACCCGATGGTTCCCCCAGCGACCTCTTCCAAATTGACATCGTCGCCGAGTGGCACCTTGCGGACATGGACTCGAAGAATGCCGACCCTACCTTCTCGACTCGGCCGATCGATTGAGACGTGTCGGTCGAATCGTCCGGGTCGCAGCAGAGCCGGATCCAGGACGTCTGGCCGATTGGTCGCAGCGATCACAATGCAGGCCTCGGTCGGCTGGAATCCATCCATCTCGCTGAGAATCTGATTCAGCGTTTGTTCCCGTTCGTCGTGCCCGCCACCGACACCAGCTCCCCGGACCCGTCCCACCGCATCGATTTCGTCGATGAAGAGAATGCAAGGGGCGTTTTCCTTCGCCGTGCGGAACATATCACGGACACGGCTCGCCCCGACCCCGACAAACATCTGAATGAATTCGGACCCATTGATCGAGAAGAATGGCACTCCCGCCTCACCGGCAACGGCCCGAGCCAGAAGGGTTTTTCCCGTTCCTGGAGGTCCGGCAAGAAGGACGCCTTTGGGAATTTCAGCCCCCAGACGCTGAAACTTGGATGGGTCTTTTAGAAACTCGACAACTTCTTGAAGTTCCCGCTTGGCGTGATCCATTCCCGCGACATCGTCGAAAGATGTGGTGACATCATTGGGCCGAAAGCGTTTCGCTTGGCTCCGGATAAAGTTTCCGAACATCCCGGAACTCATCGGATCAGCCGACCGCCGCATGGCCACGAAAAGAAACATCATGATGATGGCAAACGGCAGAAGGTAGATCATCGCCTGTAACAACATGACGGACGTCTCGCTGTTGACGGCCGTGACTTTGACGTCGTTCTCATCCAATAATCGAATGAGTTGGTCCCCCTCAAGAACGGGGACTTCCGTCGTAAATCGATCTGCCAGTTTCGGTGTCTCGGCTTCTTTGCTCGCCGTCTCGTCAGACGATTCCTTTTTTGTCGAATCGGAGTCCGGTTTCGTGTCACCCGCAGCCGGCTTCTCCGCCAGTTTTTTCATTCGCTCGTCCAGGTCAGACTGAGCGAGTGTGACATTGGCCCATGTCCCGCGGACAGTGAGTGTGGAAATTGTGACCGCTTTGACGTTTCCCTTGCGAACCTGTTGCAGGAAGAAACTGTAATCGACGGGCGTCTGACCAGCGTTGAACATTTCTCGCCAGCCCCAGATGACGAGGAGTCCAAGCAACATCATCACCAGGAAAAACGGCATGCTGCTGCGGCCCATCGGCCGCTCCGCCCGGGACTCTTCCGATTGTTCGGAGGACTTTCGCTGCTGTTCCGTCATGCTGATGAACTGTCGTCAAGGGGCTGAAGCATCTCGGGAAGGAAACGGACCTTTTCCGCTCGCACGCTCGATTTCCCGAAAACCCTTCAGGGATTGGGTATGATTCACGGTCTTTTTACAAATGTGGTGCGAGAACGCTAGTCGACTTGGGCGGCAATCGCAAACGGAAAAGCCATTCCCATTCCGCTCGATAGGGAATCATAGGCGCACTCCTCGAGATGCGAATGGGAGTCAGAAACGTCGTTTCGGGATTCCAAATATCCTCCCATGATCTGATCATGTCGCGTCCAATCAAAACTTACTCACGTGTTGGCGGAGGGGGCGAAAAACGTCCGTTGCCGGGAAGGTTCCTCGCTGACATACTCCGAATATGCTCGCCGCGACGGTTTTCTTCCCTTCGGGAACACTCGTGAGCGGTCACAGTCTCATGGAATGGAGAAGTGGGAATGTCGGAGGAACTTGTTGCAAAGCTGGATCGATGTCAGGCCCTGATCGGCGTGGTTGGATTGGGGTATGTCGGACTCCCCTTGTTGGATGCTTTCATCGCCGCGGGGTTTTCGACCCTGGGCTTTGATGTGGATGACGTGAAAGTCCAGAAGCTGAATCAGGGAAAAAGCTACATCAAACACGTCAATTCCGATCGGGTTTCCGCCTGGCGGGAGTCAGGACAGTTTGAGGCAACCAGTGATCTTAGCCGGCTCTCTGAGCCAGACGCCATCGTCATTTGCGTGCCAACCCCATTAAATGAGAGCCGGGATCCCGATCTGTCATATGTCTCTGGAACGGGCGAAAGCATCGCTGCCCAGCTTCGTCCCGGACAACTGGTGGTTCTCGAAAGCACGACCTACCCCACGACAACACGTGATGTCCTGCTGCCCATCCTGGAAAAATCTGGCCTGACGGTCGGCCGGGACTTTTTTTTGGCATACAGCCCTGAGCGCGAGGACCCAGGGAATGCGCACTACTCGGCGGCGAAGATTCCCAAGGTTGTTGGGGCGATTGACGGGCAGAGCCTGAAGCTGGCCGAAGCGCTTTACTCGCATGCCGTCGTCTCTGTGGTCCCCGTCGCGTCAGCGGAAGTGGCGGAAGCGGCAAAAATTCTGGAGAATACCTATCGAGCTGTGAACATCGCATTGGTGAACGAACTCAAGATTCTCTTCGACCGGATGAGAATTGACATCTGGGACGTCATTGAAGCCGCAAAGACGAAGCCGTTCGGGTTCCAGGCCTTTTACCCGGGACCAGGTTTAGGGGGGCATTGTATCCCCATTGATCCGTTTTACTTGACGTGGCTGGCCCGCCGACAGGGGCTTTCGACTCGATTCATCGAACTCGCCGGAGAAGTGAATTCCCGGATGCCTGAGTATGTCGTCCAGCGACTTGGGGACTTTCTGAATGACGAAGGAAAACCCATTCGGGACAGCAAAATCGCGTTACTCGGGTTGGCCTACAAGAAGGACGTCGATGATCCCCGTGAAAGCCCATCATTCGTGTTGATGGAACTTCTTTTGGAGAAGGGGGCCATTGTCACCTTCAGCGATCCGCACGTCGCCAAAATCCCGCAGATGCGGCACCACAATCTCCCTCCCTTGACGAGCACGGACCTCACGCCCGAATACCTCGCGGAGCAGGATTGTGTGCTGATCGCCACCGACCACTCCGTGTTTGACTACGCGGAGATCGTCCGGCATTCCCGACTGGTCCTCGACACAAGGAACGCGACGGCCCATGTCACCGAAGGACGGGAAAAGATTCGCAAGGCCTAACGGCTCGCCGACACCTCTTCAACTGCTTCGATGGTCCGCTTCGCGAGAAGCGAAGCGTGATAGTGTTCGCGCACTCCCAACCAACCTTGTTGGGAATATCGGTGTCGAATCTCTGGTTCAGCCATTCGGAGAAGTCCCTGGGATAATCCCACGGGATCACGAGGAGGGACGAGCAATCCGCCGTGGGTCCGTTCGAGATGTTCGGGAAACGCTCCATGCGCTGGTTGGACAACGGGAATCCCATTGGCCATGGCCTCGAGAATGTAGAGTCCTTTCGGTTCCTGGAACTCTGTCGGGACGGAAAGAACGTCAATCGTTTTGAGGAATTCGACCTTCTCCGCCACGGTTGCCGGGCTGCCAATGTGCTCGACAAGGACCTGTGCCGCTTTCAGACGGTCGAGTTCCCTGAAAAAGTACGGCTCATGCTGAGAACCCAGATATCCGCCAATTCTCAAACGAGCCTCAGGGGCCTGCCGA
>JAGQQQ010000950.1 GCA_020426125.1 Planctomycetaceae bacterium | reverse complement strand
GATGATGCATTCCCGTTCGCCATATTCTGTATCGCTTTTGGCGAACGAGGTCCCCTGCCGTTGCGTCGCAACGGTATCGAACCGCTGGTAGTTGCTTCCCCGACGCTTGGCCAACTCCAGCAGATAGCGGTTGTTTTCCTGCTGATTGAAGGTGACCTGCCACTGATCTCGATTCGATTCCGCGTCCGTCTGCGTCAATTGGAGTTTGTATCTTACATGCATCCGCTGATCGTCCCCTTGAAACTCCTCGGGTTCACTGGAAAAAGCCCCCTCAAATTTCCGCACCGCGCCTTCCGGATCGGTCAGCGTCATAAGAAATCGATCCGACTCGGTGTCATAGCTCAGTCGGATCTCTCGGAAGTAGGGACTCCCTTCCGAGGTTAAGACCATCGCGGGCTGATTGCGATGGGTCTGGAAGTCCCAGATCCATGTCGGTTCGTCGAGGGCTTTGAAATCTCCAACGTCTCGCTGCGTGGTGCCCCGCCATTGTCCCAACATGACTTGTACAGGCATCATGGCCGCAAGCAACTCCCGTCGCTGTTCGGCGGGATCCTGCTCCCCTTTTCCCTCCGCGGCGACGGCTGGCTGAGCCGATGGGCTTGAGTTGCTGATACTGATCTTGGGGATTTCCGGAACGGCTTCGGCGGAAGCCGTCGACTCCGATGTCCCCCCCTCCTCCGGATCGTCGGTCGAAGTCGCTCCAGGACGTGATGCCTCCGCTGACGGCTGTCGTGGCTCATGGGGAGGAGCAGTTTCATTCGCACATCCCAAAACCAGGGGAGAAACAACGATAAGGAAACCAGCGAAATGCCAGGAGATTTCCCGTATTCGATTATGAGACATCGTGATTCCGTTGACTTGCAACACGATTCTTGGGAATGGAATCCAAACCAACCTTGAATCGTATCAGAATTGTATGGGACTTCCCAAGATGAGCAGACTGGAATGACAGGTTCCATCGGAGATGAAGGGACATTCCGGCCCGGACCGAAGCCCCTCGACACGGAAAACCGATCAGCGTTTCCGATTTCAACTTGTGAAAGGATCAGGATTTCCAGAGAATCCATTGGCGAGGAGACTTCAAGCGACGATCAAGGCCCGCTGAACTTGGAAATGGGGGAAGTCGAGATGTTCACAATCTGGGGTGGCAGATCGGGAATGTGCTGCGATGGGACATCCCGGCGGGATTTTCTTCGGTTCGGCTCGCTCGGACTCGCTGGAACGTGTGCTCCCTCATCACTTCTCGCGGACAATCACCGAGGCCGTCAGGACGGCTCGGTGATCATGGTCTACCTTCCCGGAGGACCAACTCAACACGAGACTTTCGATCCCAAACCGGATGCCCCAAACGAGATCAGGGGATCATTCGGCACCATCTCCACCAAAGTGCCGGGCGTTCAGTTCTGTGAACTCCTTCCGAAATTAGCAAGCCTGTCAGACAAGTTTTCCATCGTCAGAACGCTAACGGGAATGCTGAACCGGCATGAATCATTCCAATGCTACACCGGCCGGCCCGGCGGCCGCCCCGATGATCGCGATCCGGCTGGAGGCTGGCCCACACTCGGTTCCGTCGCATCCAAGCTGCTCGGTCCGGATCCGCATGGCGTTGTCCCCTACGTCGATGCTTGCGAAAAGATGGGACATCGCCCTTATAACAACCAGGGGGTTCACGATGGCGTTGGAACCAATTCCTGGCCCGGAATCACGGGGCCTGACCATGTTCCGTTTGCTTTGAACGGGGAAGTGAGATCAGACCTCACTCTGAACGGCATCGACAAGGCGCGGCTGGAGAACCGCAAGGAGTTGCTGGCAACCATCGGACAATACGAGAACGCCGCGCTCAATGGCCAGATGGAGAGCCTGCAGCGGCAGGCCTTCGGTCTCTTAACCTCCAATAGACTGGCTGATGCGTTGGATCTGTCAAAGGAAAGCCAGGTAACGCGCGACCGGTATGGCTATGGCCAAAACACGGATCCCAGCTTTGGAGCGGCCAAGCAGGACCCGCAACTCTTTCTGTTAGCCCGGCGTCTCGTGGAGGCAGGCGTGAGATGCGTCACCATCTCATTCGGAGCGTGGGACTGGCATGCAAACCGTGAAGGAACGATTGAGTACCTTTCGAAACGGTATCTACCAGTATTTGACCAGACCTTAGCCGTATTTCTCTCGGATCTCGAAGAGCGAGGATTGCTCGAACGGACGTCCGTGGTCGCTTGGGGAGAATTTGGCCGCACGCCGCGTATCAATGCCAAGGGGGGCCGCGACCATTGGCCCAACACGCAATCCGTTCTCCTGGCTGGGGGAGGAATCCCAGGCGGAACAGTGCTCGGAAAAACGGATCCGACGGGCGGCGTCCCGGTGGATCGGCCCGTTCACGTACAGGAGATCTTCGCAACGCTCTATCAGACACTGGGAATTGACGTAAATCTGGTAAAGATTCCCGATTTCAACGGTCGTCCTCGCTACCTGGTGGACGAGAACCGTCAGCCCATCGCGGAATTCACATGATCGTGAGACTGAGACCGGTTGACCAGCAGCCAGTTGGAATCCGCGACATGCACCCCAGATTCTCGAAAAGGAATGAAACCGCTCCATTTGTGGAACTTCGCTTCAACGGTCCTAACGGTCGTATGTGAGGATCGCCGACAGGCAGGGGGGATTCCGGACTTCTCCCGAATTTCGTGGAACAGGATCTGTAGTTCCTGCCGAAGGATTCTTGGAATCTTCACGCAAGTGATCCGTCCCCCCACGGCTGTAACGAGATTTGGCAATGATCCT
>JAGQQQ010000949.1 GCA_020426125.1 Planctomycetaceae bacterium | reverse complement strand
CGGAGATTGTCCTGTCGACCATCGCCTGAACGTCATCGGGTCGTGTGACGTCGGCCGCCAGTCCGACCGCGCGGTTCCCAAAATCCTGGGCGATCTGTTCGGCCGCGGCCGCGGCTTCCTCCCCATGCCGACTGCTGAGAACGACGTCTGCTCCCGCGGAGGCGAGACCGGACGCCATCGCTTGGCCAAGACCCTTAGAACCTCCCGTGACAATGGCGACGCGACCGGTGAGATCGAAGAGTTTGATTCCAGGCAGCATGGTTCGGCTTTCTTCCTGTGAGTGTGATCTCTGCTCTGCGACGCGACCGGGGTTTTTGACGAAAAGAGTCTCCCCCGTCGGATGTCGGGCGACCCATTGTGATGTCCATCGCTGGATAGAGCTTAAGGATCCCGCTCCGAGGAGGAAAGTGCCCCGTTTTCCGCCGCGTCTTTGAGAACGGAATTGTCTCGGAGTCGCATCCTCTCAACTCAGCCGGGTCGGCCGAGAGAGAAACGGAAATCAGAACGACACATCGAGAGGACGCTCTCCCAAAATACAAAAAGGAGCAGCCGAAAACCGACTGCTCCTCGAATGATCAGACTGGGAATCCCTTGAGAGCTTTCCCCGAATCAGAAGCTGACTGGAGATCCCTGCGAGATGTTCCCCAGATTCCGCCACGTTCGCAGATCGATGTTCAAACCGATGATGCGAACGCTGCCGTCCGCCAGGGCGATGTTCACAATGGAAGGATGCTCACTTCCCGCTTCATCGTAGTGACGAACTTGTTGCTGGTTGTTCTGCTGCAACTGAGTTCCCGGACGAAGAGGGGGATTCGGAGGCAACCGGGTCGTAAACATGGTCGCGGGACCACCGAAGGCCCAGCCATCGCTGCTTTGATGTTCAATGGGGGTTGCCTGCTGGAAGAGTTGGCGCTCGGCAACCATCACGACGTTGGAAGTGCCGTCTTGAATTCCGGAAATGTTGACTTTGCTGTTCACCCCAAAAATCCCCTGATTCGTAGAATGCTGGGCATAGAGTGATTGATTGTTGGCGTTGATCGTCGCTGTCAGCTGCGCCGGAGTCAGCAGATACGTCTGGCGATTGTCCGAACTGAAGGCGATCCCAGACCCCGCACAACCGGCATAATCATTTCCGCCTTCTGACCAAGACGGGTGAATCCGGTCGGTTTGCGTGTAGGTTCCCTGCTTGTACATGTCACTTCGACGGGATGGGCAATAGAACACTCCCAGATCCTGCCTGGGGGGATACTGTGGGAAATTGCCATTGTCGAGTGTGCCTGGAAGCGGCGGATCCTCACCGTTTCGACGGACGTTCGCGTTGAACTGGTAGTAGTTGTAAAGCGGCGCCTGATCAATCTGCGGGAGGATAAAGAGCATCCAGCTGTGCCCGTGCTCCGAGGGGCGAACGGCCGTATTGCCGGCATTGAAATTCCTCGGTTCGTTGGGATCGGCGTAGTTTCCAATCGCATCCGTCTGAAAATAGGTCGTGATTTGGCCAGGGGGGAACGTGTGATGAATGTCGTGATAGTTGTGCAGTGCCAGGGCGATCTGCTTGAGTTGGTTCTGGCATTGCGTCCTGCGAGCCGACTCACGCGCCTGCTGAACGGCTGGTAACAGCAACGCAATCAAAATCGCAATGATCGCAA
>JAGQQQ010000948.1 GCA_020426125.1 Planctomycetaceae bacterium | reverse complement strand
ACTGGTCCGGTTGAAATCGGAAGAGCGTCTTTTGGAACAAAAGATCGCGTCCGCGGAATTCAAAGCGGCCCAGATTGCCCACGACAAGGCGTCCGGCGACGACAAAACCATCCTTGCCGCGAAACTGGATGCGGCGAAGGCCCGGCTCGAACTCGCGGAGTTTCGCGTCTCCCAGACGATTCTAAATGCCCCCTTTGATGGAGAAGTCCGCGATCTGCCAGGGCAGGGGACCATCGCTGTGGGGGAATCGGTACTCGAAGGAGAGCCGGTCATGCGAATGATCGATCCATCGGAATTGTGGGTCGAAATTCCAGTCGACCGGACACAGGTCAAGGCTGGGGACTCGGTTTCCGTTCCGGTGGATGGAGCCGATGCGACGGGGACCATTCAGGCGATCACCGAGGCCACCGGTGAGTTTCAGAAGCTCCAGGACTTGTTTCAGTCGGTCGCGATTGCCAAAGTCCTTTTCGACAATGGATCGGGACAACTCAAACCGGGGCAGGCAGTTCGCTCGGACATGATTCCCCGGCATCCCATCGCGGAGGTGCCGCTCTCGGCGATCCGGAATACGGGAAACGCGGAAACCGAACGCATGGTGCAAATCATCAGGGATGGCTTTGTCCGCAATATTCCCATTCAGGTCCTCGGGCAGATTGGCCCCACACACGTGTATGTCAGCGCTCGTTTCACATCCAGCGATGAATTGATCGCCTCCTCGTCCGAACCGGTTCCCGACGGTTCCTGGGTCCGCTCGCTTCTGGACGTTCCGGCTTCCTTGCAAAGCGAATCCGGTAACGAATCCTCGAATGCTCGAAATTCCGTTCCTCCCGTTCCTGGGGGAACCCCGCTCCCGAAAGCAAGTCGCTCAAAATTTTAATGGCTGGGGTTGCTTTGAGGTGGTCGGGGAGTTGGTGACGGACATTTGAGAAAGAGAATGCTGTGAACCTCGCTAAAACAGCGCCTTAGTCATCGACGATGATGAGATGGAGTTCAAAGTGCAAACTACGTAACCATCTCGGACATTTCACCTGACGGAATGACGCCCCGTTCGGCATCCACATCGAGGAGGGTTTCGCCATTGAGCGTTTCAACGACGTCTTGAATCTCGTCGACGGGAGCGATCGACATCCTGTCAACCAAGATCCCCAAACCCCATTGAAACCCACTCTATAAGTATTTCCATAAATATTGATTTCTTCGTTGACAGGTTGCGATTGACGTTTTACCCTCAAGCAATCTGCGGTGGCCACTCAGAAACCTCAATTTCTCAATCTCCAAAGAGGATTTTCTGATGACGATTTCTCGTCTGTCTGTCTGTCTGTCTGTCTGCATAGGATTCTTCGTTCTCGGGCCTGCTGATGCCAACGCCCAAATGCCCCAGCCGGCAGTTCATTTGGCAACGCTGCCGAATCCAATTTCTCACGGAGACGAATACACGATTGCTGGGACGGTTACTGACATCGCCGACGGGCAAGTGATTCGAGTCGAAATCGATAACTTTTACCCTAACCCAAATGGAAATCCGCCTATGCTCACGAAGAGCGCGTCGGAATCATGTAGCGTTTCAGGGGGGGCGTTCACGATGACCGACTCTTTTACCTTTCTGGGAAGCGGTTCCTTTTTCGTGTATGGAACATTGGTTTCAGATCCCTTCATCTCCGACGCCGAATCTGGTGACGTGAGTGCACCCTGATCCTTTATTGCAACTCGCATCATCGAATAAGCGGAACTAACGTTTCCAGTTAATCTTGGCAGCAACGATCACACATGGGGGGGACAAGTTTAAAAGCTTGCGCTTGTGTTGTTGCTGCCTCTTTTATATTTCCGTCACTGAAACCTATTTAGGGGTCATTATGCGAATGCCTTGGATTATTGTAGGGATCCTGTTGGCCGCAGTCGCTTTGTCTGTAGTATGGTATTTTGGAAAATCCCCAGAACCCGAGCCATTCAAGGTTCGCCATACCAAGGCTTTTTTCTCGCTCCCAAGGACTCTCAGTTCCAAGGCCGCGAAAGGTCTCAGTGTCATGGTCGACGATCTCGACTGGATGAAAGCAACCCCGGAATTCGCCTGTGGAGACACAGTGATGCTAAATTGCCAATCTGAGTTTGCGATGGCGAATCGGGAGCCGTATGCGATTTGGATGTTCAAAGCGGTCTTCCGTCGCGAGGAAGGAAAGGAAGACGACTTCGCATGGAATCAATTCGGAACGGACTGGCAAGTCGGCGTCAACAAAGAAGATGAAAAGGGAGTTCAAGTCGCGGCAGGGAGGTACCGCGTCCGGTTTTATCTCATCAAGAGGACTTCTGATATGGAATCTGGAAAGCTTCCCGAGGTGTATTATGTCGCGGAACGCCAAGCGATTGTGCATCCTTCCCCGGACGACCCGGATTGTGGAATCGTCCCGTTGGCAGGGGAGGGGAACGATAGGTTTCCCGTTGAAACGGAGTGATGACACAGAATTCTGAATGATCGATCTCTGACGAGCAGGCAAGCGTCAAGGTCCATAAAGGAGGCGACCATGAATTCCAATCACACCTCGCGTCCGTGTCCCCGGCAGGGATTCACGATGACGGAGGTCCTTGTCTCGATCGCGATTGTCGGCACTCTGATGGCCCTGCTGATCCCCGCCGTTCAGAGTGCACGCGAAGCCGCACGACGAACGGAATGCCTGTCAAACCTCAAACAGCTCATGCTCGCCTACCACGAACATCAAGAGACTCATGGTGTCTTCCCAGGCCCTAAGCATTTTGAAAACTGGAAGACGCAGATTCTTCCTTATCTGGAAGAAACGCGCGTTCTCGTCGACGAGCAGACCGGGCAAGTCCTGCAATCTCCGGGGCCGATTCAGACATTCTCCTGCCCCAGCGATCCCTTGGCGACCGGACTCATTTCGGGCGGGGGGCGTCTCTGGAGCTATTACCCCAGCGACGGGAGCGGAGGATACCGCAACGATGGGATGTACGCAGCGAAAATCCTCAGACCCGTCAGTCCCGCGGATGTGACCGACGGCTTGTCCAACACGGTCGCACTCTCAGAACGGCTCACGTTGCCCGATTCACTCGCGGCCGCGAACCACTTTAATGACGACATTTTTCTCTATCGGATCGTGAGAAAAACCGAGGCCTATCTCGCCGATCCGGACCAATTCGCGGATGAATGCGAGGCAAATTCCGTCCCGCCTCTCGCGACGGTTTTTGGATTCGCGAATTTCAACCATGTGCAAACTCCCAATCGCTTCAGTTGCATCAATGGCGATCACAGGGGGCTAAACAGTTCCAGCCACGCGGCCGTGACCGCGACCAGCATGCACCCCGCAGGCGTGAACGTCGC
>JAGQQQ010000947.1 GCA_020426125.1 Planctomycetaceae bacterium | reverse complement strand
CGGGGTGCGAAACGTCCGACCATCGGCCAGCGAAAACTCGGTTCCTGGGGCAATTCCGAGATAGTCCAGAATGATGGATGGAATCTGAGAGAGCGGAATGGGTTGTTCGGTCACGGACTCCCCGTGTTCGTCAGTTTCGCCGATGACCTGCCCAGCGCGAACCATGCCTCCGGCGAGAAACCCTGAGAACGCCTGCGTTGAGTGATCGCGCCCCAGTTTGTCATTCAATTGGGGTTTGCGTCCCATTTCTCCCGAACAGACGACAAGAGTTCGGTCCCAAAGCCCTGTTTCCCAGAGATCATCGAGAAAAGCGGCCATCGCCCGATCAAATTGTGGACCGATGGTATCCCGGTAATCGAAGACGGTGGCCGGACCGACCGTATTACAGCCGTGGGCATCCCAGGTGTAGTGTCCTTCCAACTTGGAGAAGGTGTTCACTGACACATACCGAGTGCCAAGTTCGATTTCCCGTAACGCCGCGTAAAACAGAGCCCCCATCCGGGACTCGCCGTACCGTTCGCGAACCTTGGCTGGTGCGGAGGCGAAGGCTCTTTCCTCCCCACCAGGGGAAAGCTTTCCTGGCTCCTGTTCGGAATTTGGGAAGGCCGATTCCGGTGAATGTCGTTTGACGATCGGCGATCCCCCGATCGTGGCCGTCACGGGACGACGATGATCATGACCCAGCAAATGATCAAACAGATCGCCAATTGTTGGGGGAATCTGCTTCCGGGATGTCAATTGACCACTGAGAAGGAGTTGTTGCCCCGTCTGGTGAATGGGCGCCGCATCATGCCACAAGGAGCGCAGCACGACCAGCCGATCGGCCCGCTCCGCCAGTCGAGGCAAACATTCCGAGAAACGGATCCCAGGGATTCGCGTCGCAATGGAATGAAGCGGCCCACGAATCTCACGAGGGGCGTGGGGTTTGGGATCGAAGGTCTCCAATTGGCTGGCGCCGCCCGTCAGCAGGATTTGCACCACCGCCATCGCCTTTTCGGGACGGTCAGCGGCCGCGCGACGCAACGACACTCCCACAACTCCTGCCCCTCCCACCGCTAAAAAGCCTCGCCGCGAAACAATCGGCAATCGGCCCCCGATTGACGAGTGAGGAGATTGACCATCTCGCGGCTGACTCGTCATCAAACATCCCTCCGATTTCGGCGACCTGTCCTCCCATGTCAATGCGTCTCTTTCGGACTCTCTCGATTCCGGGACAGGAAATCGATTTCATGGGACGACGGAACTCAGCAAACCAGCTATTATATTAGTGAAACGTCGGCGCGGAGTGAATTGCAAGTCCGCTGGCGTTTGCAGTCGGTCTTCATTGACCGGTAGATGTTGAATCGTCCATTTTTCTTGATCCTTACTGATTCCCCCCCGAATAATGCAGATTGTCCCCTTTCCTCATCCCGCCCTGTCTTATAAATCCTCTGAAGTCAAGCAAATTGATGCCTCGCTTCGCAAGACCATCGCGAAGATGTTCGAATTGATGTATCAAGCGAACGGGATCGGCCTCGCGGCAAATCAGGTGGGGCTGCCATTCCGGTTTTTTATAGTCAATATCGCAGGGCGCAAAGGGGAGTCCGATGAAGAGTTAGTCTTAATAAATCAGGAAATTGTGTGTAGGAAAGGGCAGGTTGTGGGA
>JAGQQQ010000946.1 GCA_020426125.1 Planctomycetaceae bacterium | reverse complement strand
TCGCCACACTGGCCCACGTCTCGCAGCCTCGGATGACCCAGATCATGAACCTCTTGCTCCTAGCCCCGGAGATTCAGGAGGAACTGCTGCATCTGCCCAAGGTGACGGGGAAGGATGTGATCACCGAAAAGCTGCTCCGGCCAATCGTGGCGGAGGTCGAGTGGGGGACGCAGAGGCGAAGATGGAGTGAGATCTATCACCGTTCATGATACTGCTGCGGTGTGCAGGAACCGGATCTGGACTTCTTCCGCCGGATATGATCTGGATTTGCAATCACGGCGACGACATTCAGATGTTGACATTGATCGCTACCGAGTCGGATTATCGAGTTCGAGACATAGAAATCACGCAACGAGAGATCGTGCCGCAGAATCGAACGTAAATAAACCGGAGGTCAGAACATTCGGCTGGAATAACCCCGATTGCGCGATGGAGTTTCAGTTAAACTCGTCGGCCAGCGAAAGCCAGTTGCTGCGGATTCGTCGGAGTTTTCGTTCGACTGTTGAGACGGCGATTCCGAGTTCGGTTGCGATCTGCTGATCGGTGTGGCTTTGGAGTTTCAACTGAGCGATGCGACGGAAGGTGTCGTCGGGAAGGTCTTTGAGCAGCCGATTCCATTCTTCCTCAAGGCTGGCGAGGAACTCGGGAGTTGGTGTGTCGCCAAAGTAGGCATCGATTCCACCTGCGGAGTTGTTTGGGGTGAGAAATATCGATTCGCCACGGACTTCGCCACCGCCTCGCTTCTGGCGAGATTGATGCTTTCTCAGATCAATCGCTTTTTGTTTCGTGAGTATGACGAGAAGCTTCCAAAGGTCTTCCCGGTCGGTGAGTTGCTCGAACTCGCCAGCTTCCGCCTTGACGAACAGGCAGTTCATGACGGATAGCGCAATGTCCTCAGCGTCTGCGACACGCTGGGGAGCGCCCATCAACTTTCGATCGGCTAACCGAACGAGTCTCTGAAAGTACTGCTGCCAAAGTAGTTCCGTCGCAGTGGCTTCCCCTGCCTTCAGGTCGGAGATCATCACCGTTATCGATCCTGGGGGCTGTTCTTCCATCGTAAAATCTCACTGTGCTAACACCCGAAAACGTTGGGTGTAAACAGATGAGTCCGCGAATTCAAGAAAATCCGAGATCCTGTGAGGGGTTTGAGGGAGGGATGTCGGGATAAGAGTGTCCCAAACGACAGCCATAGTTGGCTCGCCGGGGACGACAAACCTCCACTTGAAAGGAACCTGTCATGTACTTCACGAAACTCTTCGCTCGCAAGCCTCAACGACGCCGACTCACCACGTGTTCGATCGGTGAATCTCTCGAATCTCGTCAGATGCTGTCGGGAGTAAGCGCTCTCGGTTCGCAACTGAATGACATGATTCACCCTCCGGTCGAGGTTCGGGGAACGGATTCCGCTGAAGAGATTCGTTTGACTCAAACCGAACAAGGACACGTTGTCGCTCAATTCACGGACCTGGAGACCGGGTTCCAAACTGTTCAAGTGCTCTCCGACCCATCCACCGGGATCAATTTGGGCGAAATCACGGTTCTGGCAGCGGGT
>JAGQQQ010000945.1 GCA_020426125.1 Planctomycetaceae bacterium | reverse complement strand
CATTTTTCTTCAAAGTGTCATCTCCGGTTGAGCGCTGGACTCGACCTGAGATGACATAGGGACGACAGGGGGCTCGCGGTCTTCCCCACGAAGGCAAGACCTTCCTCGCATGAATTGCGGCTGATCGACATTCAATAGGTCGAGAATCGTGGGTGCCACTGATGTCAGCGGAACCTTCTGCTCAACGACGCGGTGTTCACGTTCTGGGAGGCGAATCCACCAGATGCCATCGGGGTGGTGATAGCCACTCTTGATACAATCGACCCGATAAAAGACATCGGAAAACGGGACCGTTTCTCCCGATTCGGTGTTTCGAATCAAGGCGTCCGATGCGGGGACCTCCCGGCAGCGGCATTGGCAAATCAGTTCTTTTCCGGCCTGTTGAGCGGTAAACGCTTCTTTCCCGCTGGGAAGTTCGAATGCTCGTAGCCGATTTGCGGCTGCCGTTGCGTCTTCCTCGTTTTCAAACCGTAGAAAGAACTCATCGGCCATAATCGGTTCGTAGCGAAATGGACTTGGTATATCGAGTTTCTGAGACAGAACCGACTCGCCATGAAGTCGGAATACCCGTTTCCCTCCGGTCGCTTCCATTTTGGTGTACGGTTGCTGCCCGAGACCGGTCAGCAGCATGATCGTCGCTTGAGAATCGAGTTTGAGCACTCTGCCGACGATCTGGTCCATTTGCTTATATCCGAATTCGATCGCCCGGGCGTAGTCGCGTTGCTCGGCGTCGGATGGTTGATTCGTGAAGGCCTCCGGTTCCATATTGCGCCAGAATTTGTGCTGATAATGGGCCGTGCTGTTGATGAAGAATGTTGAGAACGCCGGTCGGTGTTTCTTGTAGTACCACTCGAAAATATCGTACTGCAGCAGGTCCAGGATCGACGCCCGTCGCCAGCGATGGTTGCCGGTCTTTTCGCGGACCAGCTGGCGGATGATTTTCATCCCTGAGGAGAGTCGGAATCCATGGGAGACAAGAAATCTGAGAAACCTGGCGATGTCTTGTTTGGTAACAGGAACCTTGCTGGCGGCATATTCCTGCACGTTGCGTTGTACGAACTTGTAGAACGCATCAAATTCTCCGCGGGGGTAGGGTGAAACCTGCTGACACCAAGGATCCGGTAGGACGTGGCCTTTGAGATTGTCCCGATACCAGGGATTCATGCTACCGCAAATCCAGACGGTTTGGCCTTGTTCGGAGAGAACATCCCAAATTGCAGGCGACTGAAGTTTGTGAGCATCTGCCAGGCGAAAGATGCCATGATCCTGCGTAGATAACCCAGAATGAATCGTGACCCACTGCACCCAAGGGTTGAGCCATTCCCCTTCGGCTTCGGCATCACTGACCTGGACGATTGACTGGTCACGTAGACGTTGAAAATGGGGAAGTTTCCCTTGGGCGATGAATTTGTCCATCAGGCTGGGGACCAGCTCGTTAAACTCAAGGCAGATGACAGGAGATGCGGGCCGAGACATCATGAGATCCTGGGAAGCGGACTTGGAGACTGGGGCGTACACGTTTCCTCAAAATTAGCCATTGTTCGGAGCATTGCCGCGATGAACCCCTCCGGAATTGCCTGAGTCGACGAAAGTGGCGACGCGGAGGATCAATGCACGTTCTTTGCCAACACGTTGACTTTGAGCAACGTGGCTGGCCATGTGTCCCTCCGATGGGCTGGCTCGTCAGGTATTTCATGCCATTGATGGGATCTTCGCCGCCGCGAAGATTCCGCCGATCAATCGACACCAACGAAGTCATTTCGACAAATCCGCAGAGAGATCCCACTTGACTTTTGAATCCAATTTTGCCGATACTAACTTGCAATTGACGTTTGACATCGTCAACTCCCAAGCTACTATTGGGGTTGAACGCTTGTGTTCGTGGGGCGGAATATTCTGCCATAACAACTTGAAAAGAAATCTCCTTTCCCTAAAGTTTGAACTCTGAGTTCGACTTGGGCGAATCCAACACTCCCAACTTTGCTGATATTCAGTCGTTCCCAAAACGCTGATCACGCGAAGTTGAATTGTTGGGGCCGTGTTTCCTGAGAGCGGGAATTGCACGGTTTTCCAAATCCTCTTTGAAAAGAGCTTTCGGTGTATCTCCGGCTGGAGATGCGAGCGACGATTTCGAAGAGGAGAACGGCGCTGCACCATGACATTTGTTGCGTCAAGGTGACGTGAGGCACGTGGCATGTTCTGCGGTTGCCGTTTCCAAAGTGGCGTATGGGCCAGGTTCCTCTTCTTTCCCGCTGCCGATTTATGTCAGTGACATGCGGTCCGGATGGAATGGAGACTGGTCAATCTCGCGAAGAAACGCGGCGTTCAGTCGAAGGGAATTGTCGATGCAGGTCATTCGACTCTTCGCAGGGGCGTCCCAAGTTTCATGAAATTCCCAGTAACCGAACACTGGGCGAAAAACCGTGCGTTGCCGGGGATTTGGGATCAATGGGATCAGCATAATCGAGCGATGAAATCAGACCGAAGAATTGACTGAAAATCTCCGTCGAAAAAGGGTTCGAGCCGTGGGAGCGGCCAAGTCGTTTGCCAAGTAGGGAATTCGAAGCAGGCAAGTTCTACGACTTGTCGATGCCGGATACCGCTCGTTGGCGAACAACGCCGCCACTTGGCGTCGTACTACGATTTGATAGGGGTTCCAAGTTGCACGCTCTGAATTGACAGGGAATGTCGTATTTCACATGAATGGATTCGGAGTCAACTTGGCCCCCCGATTGATCCCGATGTTGCCGAAGGCAGCGAGGGTAGCCGCGCGTTGGTTGATTCTGAGTTATTCGAACGATTCCGATCGGGGTCAGAATTTGACCCGTCGAAAAATATTCATCGTGAACTCGTATGCTGACTTGCCTCGATTTGGCGTTCCCACGAAATCGCGATTGGTCCGCATCCATGAACAACGGCACGAAGGGAATTCCACGAATCGTTGGAGCGTTGAAACGCAGGGATTGTGGAAGGTTGGATTTCAATTGTGCGAAGTCTCCAAGAAGGATCTGCGAGGGAGAGGCCGTCCCATGAGGGGAGTTGGCATTCAGGATTTTGAATCATTCTCCGGAAATCTCATTTCGGAGCTGTTGTGGGAGGAAAGTGGTCGGCAATGTTGATTGGCTCCGATTCACAAAATCCCCATCTTGTCGCAACCATCGGTTTCGGCCCACCGGGCCGACGGCGGTTGGTTGCTGTTCCGCGCCCGTTGGCGTTCTCTAACCCAAACTTCTCTTTCACTGGT
>JAGQQQ010000042.1 GCA_020426125.1 Planctomycetaceae bacterium | reverse complement strand
CCCTTTACACTTGGGCATGAGGACATTGCCCGGAGGGGAGCCTTGCTTTTCGACAAATTGGTTGTAGGGATCGGAATCAACCCCGATAAGCAGCCTTTGTTTACCGCCGGGGAACGCCAGGAGGTGATCACCGAGATCCTGGCGGACGTGCCGAATATCGAAGTCGCCTGGTTCACCGGGCTCACCGTCGATTTTGCCCGGGCTCAAAGAGCAACGGTCATGGTTCGTGGCGTTCGCACCGTTTCCGACATTGAGACGGAATTCACGATGGCGCTCGCGAACCACACCATTGCTCCCGATCTGGAGACGGTCTTTCTCATGGCCAGCGAACGCTACTCTCATATCTCCAGCACGCTGATCAAGCAGATTGCCCTGATGGGCTCGTCTCCCAGCCGGGAACAGTTGGGGAAGTTTGTTCCCGATGCGGTGATCGATCCGCTGCTCAAGAAGGTCGGCCGGGCTCCAGCGAAAACATGAGGGGCAAGGCCTCATGAATTCCTAGGCTCCAGAGTCGCATTCCCTTTTTCGCCAAACTCCACCCCGAGTCAGCCGACACAAGGATTTACTCAAGTTGCAACCGGAGTTGCGGAAACGGACCTCGATTTTCGACGGGTGAAGAACGCCGCGAGAACCGTCTCCAGCATCAACAACTCAATCGCCGTCAGGAGGAGCCAGCGCCACCATTGTTGCTTTGATTCCAACTCTCGATTGAGCAATTGCCGGGGGCTCAGGCCCGTCTCCGCGATTTCGCTTCCGTCCTGTCGGGGCGGCTCTGAGAGAACCACGTTTTCAGACTCGAAGTCTTGATCCGTGAGCGGTTCGGTCCGTGACTCCTCAGGGTCGAGATTGACGGCCCATCGTTGGCACCGGTCCGTTCCCAAATCCTCGATACGAGCGGCGACTTCGTAAATCCCGGGGGCATCGAAGGTCAGGGACTCTTCCGGCGACAGTGAGGCAACCTCGATCTCATGTGCCGACGCATCCTGGCCTTGTGTGCCCGACTCCGGCCCCAGGGTGATTCGCCGCCAAACGAGGCTTCCTGATCCCAAGTCGAATTCGTGATGAGCGACTGTCTCTCCGGATGTGATCCGGCGTCGGCCACCCTTCCCGCGAGCGGACGCACTGAGGAGTCCATTCATGATGGGAATGAATTTTGACCAGAGCGCCAATTCACTGTCCTGACGGCTCCAACTGGTCGCAAGTAAATAGAGCCTTCCCTGGCCGCAAGGAACCTCCATCAAGGCGGGAGATCCGTCTTCGAATTCGATCAGGACGTGCGAGTCGGAAAAGAGGGACGGATCGAACCCCCGATGCTTCCAGATCTTGACCGAAGTGAAGTCGGAATATCGCGGATCATCAAAAATCGACAACACGGGATGTGCCAGATCGACCTGTCCCAGCATCTGGTAGTCGTCAATCTCCGCTTCCGACACGCTCCCCGTTTCCATCCCCAGCAGGTCAAAGAGTTGTCGGGATTGGTCGGGATCACGGGCAACGAACAGACAATGTCCTCCCGAGACCAACCACTCTGACAGCCAAATCCGCTGATCCTCGGCGAGCATTCCCCCAACGATGGAGAACGTCACATCATCCTTCGCTTCCAGCGTTTCAACGTCACTCCAGCGCTGAACACGGACTGTCCGACGGGCAGAGTCGGGAAACATGGGTTTGAGAAATTCGAGGAGGCCGGGATCGGCTCCGGAGGTTTTTCCATCGGTATGGAACAGCACATCGAACTCATCCTTTTGCCGGGCAGCGACGTAGTGCACGTTGTCAAACGGCGTCTCATCCCCCATGAGCACCAGTTCATGAGTGGCGACCTCACTAGGAGGTTCGGGGGCACTGACAACACGGCTCTCGCCAACCGGAATTGTCACACGCAAGGCATTCAGTAATGAATCCGGAGACAAATTGTTTGCCAACGGATCCCGCCAACCAATCAAGATCGTGTCCGATTGAGCATCTTGGGAATTGGTGACCCGGAGGCGGAGCCGAGATTCGACCGAATCCTCTCGGATCGCCTGGAACGAGGCGTTCGGCCTCGGTTCTTTCACAACCGACAGAAAACGTGCCTTGACATCCTCCGGCCAGGAAAACGATTTCAGCGGCAGAAGCCGCGATCCCGATTGTTGATCGGATACGATGGCGAGGACTCGGCTGGAAAACTGGTCATCGGTTTGCTCCTGTAACCGTTCGGCGCCTTCAATCAGAGCGGCCCCTAACTCCGTGGCGTTCCAAGTTGGTTTCAGGTCATGCAATCGCTCCTTGACGAACGAGGCTCGAACCGCTGGGGGAGTATTCGTCCATTCGTCCAGACTCACAAGAACCTTTGTTTCACGATCGAATGAGAGAACTTCGAGCGAATCGACCGGCCGCACCCCGTTGAGGAAGGTGGAAATCGATTCCCAGGCGTTCTCCCAATAGCCTTCCTGACGCATGCTGGCGGAGGTGTCAATCAGCAAAAGGTATCGGGTGCCTGTTGTGCCGTCGTCCGGTCGGGACTCCTGCGCCCGGAGAAACGGCCGTGCGAATGCGGCGGCAATCAGGCAGATCGCCAGAGCCCGGAGCAACAGCAGCAGCCAGTCCTCAATCCGGCTTCGTTTTGTCACACGGGGAGGAGACGGACTCAAAAACATCGTGCTGCTGAAGACCTGACGTCCTTTGGGGGTCTGCCGAATCAGATGGAACAGAATCGGCAGCCCTACGGCGAGTCCTCCCAGCAGATAAAGCGGAAACAGAAAACTCATCGTCTCCCTCCCGTGGAACGTGATCCGGCTAGGCTTGACGGAGTCTGGGCTCCCAACTTCAAAAACTCGTAGAGCGCCAATTCCAGCGGGGTGTCCGTTGTCAGGGTGACGTAGTCCAAGCCCAGTCGGCCAGACATTTCCGCGAGCGCCGTATTATGGGCGTTGAATCGTTGACGATAGCTCTCGCGGGCTTCCCGAGGATCGACATAGACCTCCTGACCCGTTTCCGCGTCGACGAACAATGTGGCTTCGTCGAACGGGAAATCGCATTCCGCTGGATCCAGGATCTGGAAAAGACAGATCTGGTTTCGACCTGCCCGAAGGTAGCCCAGTTGTTTTTCGAGATCGTCCAGCGGAACGAGGAAGTCGGACACGATGGCGAATAGCCCTCTTTTGCGGACACGGGCCGCCGCTTCCCCGATCGCCGATGCGATGCCCGTTGAGGTTCCCGTGGGAGCGTGCTCAAGGCTGAGCAGAAGTCGACGCAGATGCCCCGGGCGAAACCGGGCTGGGATTTGCTCGTCGAGCCCTTCCGAGAATAGAAACAGGCCGACGGCATCCCTTTGCCTTGCCAGGAAATAAGCGAGTGTCGCCGCGAGAGTCTTCGCGTAATCGGATTTGTTGTAATGGAGCGATCCGTATTCCATCGACGTGCTGTTGTCCACGATCAGATGGCACCGCAGGTTCGTCTCGTCCTCGAATCGCTTAATGTAGTACCGGTCGCTACGAGCAAAGAGTTTCCAGTCGAGATACCGAGGATCATCCCCGACAACGTATTGCCGGTATTCCGAGAATTCGACCGAGAATCCGAAATACGGACTGCGATGCAGTCCTGAGAGGAAACCCTCGACGACCGCCTTTGCCCGCATTTCCAGCGAACGAATCCGCATCAAAGTCGGCGGGTCAATGAACGAAGGAGGCGGATACGACAGTTCCGGTGTCTGGCTCAATGGGGACTCCTCGATCGGATGAGTCCTCATCTTAACGAAAAACGACCTCGACGTCGCCGACAAGTCGAATTCGGGCTCCCCTGTTGAGCGAAAGTCCCCCAGGGTTTCGGGAAATTCACACGGACATGGGGGCGTTCTGAGGCCATGGCGAGGAACATGTACTACGATGACGAGATTTCGCATGAGCCCCCGAGAGGAGGTTCCTTAAAAAAAACCGCCACCGCCACCCCCTCCGAATCCACCGGAGGATCCCATTGCGGATTCGCCGCCCCCTTGTTGTCCGCCGTTGGAACCGGTTTGGCCGCCGCCGAATTGGCCGCCGCCGAATCCGCCGCCGGGGTACGGTTCTTCCGGAAGCGGCGTGAGGTCGCCCAGTTCTTTGCGGTTCACGTACTCCGCCAACTGGTTCAGGATCTCTTCGATTTCCCGGTGGCCTCGCTGGGTTTGATGAACGACCAACGCTCCGGGGATTGCGACTGAGCGCCCGCCCGTCCCGTCAGTATTCATCCAGGCCACGTTCGTTGTTTCCTGCAGGACTGTCTGCACATCTATTGGCGTCAGCGGTTCCAGCAGACGAAGTTCGTAGGTCACTGTTTCAAATCGTTCTTCGGCGACGGCTCGATCAAGGATCAACAACACTCCGTTTTGAATCATGTAGTCCAGAGGCGTGCTGGGGAGTTGGCTCAGGCTCAATTCGAGGACATCTCTTGCCGGCAGTTCCGCAAGGTTTGCGGTGATCTCTTCCGTTGCAGGGTCAATTCCAACCTCTTGGACACTTTGGTCGAAGACAACCGGGATCTCCAGGCTTTGCGAGACGTAGTCCATAAAGTCCACCAACGGGGCTCTGTCGAACTCTACGGTCAGAAGTTCGTCAAGCGCCTTTTCAATCTTCATCCGCTGGGGAGAACTCGTGCGATAGTCGAAGGGATGATTCGGCATGGATCCCATTTCCATGCCCATTCCTTCCAGATCCATTCCGTAATCGCCGCTGGACATCCCTTCGCCGGCTTGGCCGGAACGACGGGCTCCCCGGCGGCCGCGACTGCTCGCAGGCGATCCATAACCAGCCTGGTCTGGAGTCGCTTCGACACTTCCTCCGTATTCTTCGACTGCAATGTCGTCGACCGTTGTCGACTCTTCCAAGGCCCTCTGTTTTTCTTCGGCAGCCGCGCGGACTCCGTCGCCGGGGACGCGGGACCGGCGAGGATTTCCGCCTCCGAAGCCCCCTCCAAATTGGGCATAGGCAACGGTGAACCCGGTCGTCAAACACAGGGCGGCCGTCAACGAAAGCATGGCACTAATTTTTGCGGTGGTCATCGCGGCGAGTTCCTTTCCAGCTAAGTGAGCGGCGTGCGGAGTGCAGCCGGACAAAGGGGACTGTGAGGCCCAGGAGAGCGCGGCGGCGGCCGTGTTCCCCATCAATTCGACGGATTCGGGAGTTGTCCCCGCCTCCGCGACCATCTCGGTGATGGCCAGGACCACGGCCATCGAGATTCCCTGTTTCAGCAGTCGCCTGCGAAGTTGCTCGCGGCCCCGTTTGAGCCGGCCCTCGACCGTGTCCACGGTGAGTTCCAACCGCTCCGCCACTTCTCGGGCGGTGAGCCCCTCGAAGTAGAACAGGATCAACGGTTCGCGAAACTTCTCAGGCAGGGCATTGATCGCTTCGTCAATCTCCTGCTGATCGAACGACTGCTCCACCGATTCCCATTCGGGATTGGGAATGGCCGGTTCCTCGATCAACGGTTCGGCGGCATGCTTCTGCTTTTCGGACATGGCTCGTAAGGCGACTCGACGGGTGGTGCCGTGGAGCCAGCTTCCCAGGGAGGTGCGATTTCGAATCTTGCGGGCATTCTCCGCGAGGATCAGAAATGTCGCCTGAAAGACATCCTCCGCCCGATTGCGGTCCCGGACATAGCGCAGGGCCACGCCCATGACCAGCCGGTAATACCGTTTCACAATCTGCTCAAACGCCTTTGCGTCTTCCTCGTGAAGGAATTGGCGCAGCAAATCCGCGTCAGAGAGCGTGTCCGAAGTCGTGTCCACGGGATCCTCACTGGAGGATCCGGCGCCATCTCCCGGGGGGAGACCGTGCGACGAACGGGAAACGGGACTGACCGAACTCATAAGCGGAATCGCTGAACAGTGGGGAGCGGCGGATTCGCCTTCTCCAGAATCGTGGAGCGTTCAACCTGAAATGACACGTTGAAGATCTTCAGCGAGCAGGCCAACGGGCCTGCGGTCAAAGCTCGAATAGATATCAGTTCAGGGTGTTCACAACACTAGTCTGTTCAGAAACGGGTTTCGGTCAAAAAATCTTCGAAGAAATTCAAAAACGTCGCGAATGGTGACTGTTTCGCAACGCACGGGAAGTGCGTCGCGAAATCGTCAATCAACAGAAGTTATTGAACGCGGACGAGCTTCATCAGTCGGCCCGAGACGTTCCAGTCCTGTACGTAGAGATTTCCGGCTTGATCCCAATAGGAACCGTGGGTACCGCTGAAGACCCCTTCGACCCATTGATCCTGCGGAATGTTGAAACTTCGTCCCTTGGCCGGATCGGGATTGTTCCCCAACACGGCGATGATGGTGTTGGTCTTATTCAAGATCACCAGACGGCCATGCAGGTCTGGCACCGAAACAAAGTCCCCCTGAATGGCCACCGATGTCGGCATCCCCAGACCGGTAATGACTTCCTCGATGTAGTTGCCATCGAGATCGTAATGGAGCAGGCGTCCCTTGGGTTGATGATTGCGGTCGCAGATCAACAGCCGGGGCGGATCGTAACGTGTGTCGAGCGTCATGCCGTGGGCGGTGTTGAATTCCTTGAGACCGTTCCCTTTCGTTCCGAAGTGCTTCTTGTACTTGCCCTCTTTGTCGAAGATAAAGATATGGTTGCTGGCATAGCCGTCGGAGAGGTAGATATCTCCGCCGGGGGCGACGGTGATCGCCGTCGGACTGAACTTCTTCAGGTCGAGTCCAGACTCTTGCGGAAACGGCAGCTTGAAGACGATCGCCCCTGTCTTTGCGTTGAACTTGAGTCCTTCGGCGCTCAGGTTGCGGGCCCCATAGATATATTCGCCATCGTCCTCCTGCCGGATCTCCATGTCGTGGATGCTGGAGTATTCATCGCCGAGAAAGTGGCGGAGGACCTTGCCCTCGGGGGAGAAACAGAAGACTCCCATGTTGGCGCTGGTGTAGATATTGCCTTCGCTGTCAACGACAACGCCGCCGTGTGTGGATCCCAATACGCTCCGACCATTCTCATCCAGTCCCCAGCCGGGAACGGTATCAAAGGTCATCTCTCCGCAGCCCATTCGGACCGGTTGGACCTCTTCGGCGGGCAGAAAAGCGGCCATACTCAAAAAAAAGATTGTGGCCAGAAACATCGAACCTCGCGTCATTCTTCAGACTCCATCATCTCAGGTGAGTTTGGGAATATGGCAGAGCACCCGCACTTGCCGAATCAAGTTGGAAGATTCGGATGCCAGACTGCTCTCGGCAGTATCACGAGCCGGGAACGACAAATCAATCGCGAAGCATGGGACTCACTCCGCGACAAGGTCGGATCACGTTGCAGTCTGCTTGTCACCGGCACCCGAGGTGGTGACAATTCGGACAATTCTCACTCAGTGCACAACGGAACGGTGGTATGTCAGCGCGGGCGCATCAGTTCTCGGACTTCCTCGATCGGCTATTTCTCGATGGCCGTCTGTGCATCGAGTCCGAAGAGCCGTTTGGCCGGCGTCAGCTCGATCAGGCGTTGCCCACACTTCTCCAGTTGGAACGGGACTACCGCCTCGCATTGCCGGGCACTCCCCCAGAGGTGCGGCCCGCTTCCGCGATCTGGGGAATGGCGATCACCTATTGGGCGGCGCAGCGGTTGGCCTACCGTCACTTGAGTGTCGAGCTTCCGCGAGAGCTTGAGGCCAACACTCTCGATTCAGACTCCGCCGGGGATTGCTACTCGGTCGATCTCACGTTCCGATTTCTTCCCGACTTGCTACGTCTGTCACGGTCCGCGAAGTGCGAGGAGTTGACCTTGCAATTGATGGCCTTCGCAAACGATTGGCCGCTTTCGTCCGTCGGGATCGAAGGCCTCGAACCTCAAACTCCAATCGGGGTCTTGTCTTACCCTTCGCTTCGAACACTGTACGTCGATCGCATCATCGCCCGGCAAGATGTCTCACGGCTCTCGGACGAGGATGTTCGAGAAGCGGTCCGGGCGGCAATAGGCATCCATTCCCATCTCGCCCCCCAACTGGTGGAACACCTGCAAGAGAAGGAACCTCAAACATGACGGACATCGCCACTCACGATCCCGCTTGGGAAACCGTCACTCGCTTGACCGAGACGGTGTTCAATCCGATGAAGGCCGCCTTCGTGGGGAAGGACGAAATCATCGATCTGATCGCCGTCTGCCTTGTCGGGGGAGAGAACCTGTTTCTGATGGGGCCGCCGGGAACCGCCAAGAGTGCTTTGGTGCACGACCTCGCTTCACGAATCCATGGACAGTCCTTCGACTATCTCCTGACTCGGTTTACCGAGCCGAATGAACTGTTCGGGCCATTCGACATTCGGAAACTTCGCGAAGGGGAACTCGTTACGAATAAGGAAGGGATGCTCCCCGAGGCCGATCTGGTCTTTCTCGATGAGTTGCTGAACGCGAACAGTGCCGTTCTCAACAGTCTGCTGATGGTCCTCAACGAACGGGTCTTTCGTCGCGGTCGGGAGACGATTCGCGTCCCCATGCTGATGACGATCGGAGCAAGCAACCACCTTCCCGAGGATGAAGCGCTCGGGGCGTTGTTCGATCGATTTCTGATCCGCGTCCCCTGTCGGAACGTCGCTCAGGAGTTGCTCACCGATGTCCTTGAAGCCGGGTGGGCACTCGATCAACGCAAACGGTTCGCCGAACGATCAGACGCCGGGGTCACGGTCGAAGACGTTCGCCAAGCCCAGCGACTGACATCTCAGGTGGATCTCTCCACCGTGCGTCCCGCTTATGTTGAACTGGTTCAACGGCTCCGCCACGCGGGCGCCCCGGTCTCTGATCGACGGGCCGTCAAACTCCAACGGCTCCTCGCCGCGAGTGCCGTCGTCTGCGGACGGACCGCCGTCAATGTCTCCGATCTCTGGATTCTCCGCTACACCTGGGAGACGGAAGAACAACAGCAAGTGCTGGCGACTCTCGTGAAGGACACCATCGACCGACATGGCCGCGACGTTGACGCTCCCCATCCCCGCGTTCAGGCGGACACCGCTCCCGATCCCGAAGCTCTCGCTCGGGACCTCGACCGCATCGAGAACCGATTGAGTGAAGACCTTTCCGACGCCGACAAAACCTATGCGCGGGATCAACTCAGCGTCCTCGCAGGACGGTGTGAATGGGTCGCCGACACGCAGCCACGAGAGTTTCTGACCGGTCGGATCAAGTCCCTGTTCGCCAAGTTGGAGGAGCGACCATGAATGGGGCCTGGGCGATGCGGATGCCGACGCGGGAGGGGACAGTTTGGAGTCGTCTCCGGCTGACACCGGGGATCGAATTCGCCGACGAGGACGGCGTCTCCTGGCTACGAGGTCCGGAGTTGACGGACGACCTGAAGCGACGGCTGTTCGCCTTGCCCGTGGGAGATCTGTTCGATGTCCTGCCCGATGGTCAGCTTCGCTTCCATGGCCGCCGGGTCCCGGTCGCACGTCTGCCGGAACTGCGCTGGCGACCGTTGCGGGACACCCTCCCGTTGGAACTTCCTCCCAGCACCTTCCCCGGACGAGTGAGCGATCGGGTGCCGCTGACGCTGGTCCGTTCGACCGTCGAACAGCCTGCGAACTTACTGGTGCTTCCGTTCTCCGAGTTCGCGGCCTGGGGACTGCTGGCACCTGAAATCCGGCTCGGGCGACTGCGGTTCGCTGTCTGTGCGGATGGCCGCTGCATGGTGAGTGGGGAGCCATTGCCCCCCGTGTTGGGGGAGTGGTATGTGGCTCACGACGGCCTCGCCCTCCCGGTCGGGTGGACCTGGAGTCCTGCCATCGATCGGCAATTGGTCGGGCAAATGCTGCGGCTCAGCCCTGGGGACGTCTGTCTGTGGACGACCGCGGGCCGACTGGAACGGGTCCCGGGAGATCAGTTCGTCTCCGGTAGCCGCTCCTCGCTCCGAGCCACGGCGAGGGCAGGGGAGGGAAGGGGATGATGATGACCGCCGATCTTGTCGCCGCGCATCGGTATCTGACGCCGTCGTCCCGGTCCTTCTGGGAATGGGCACACGATGGGAGTGCGATCGAATGGGGTGACGGCACCACCATCGCCTTCCGACAAGAACTGATCGGGATTCTGTCTCCGCTCGCCAATGAAGGGCTGCCGCCGTTCGACATGATCGCGCTGGTCCTCTCCGTCTGCCGGGACTCCTGGCAATCCGATCCCAACCAACGTCGGATTCTGGACGAGTTTTTGGCGATGTTGGCCGTTTTGAGTGGCAGAGAGTCCTTTCCCAAAGCACTGTGGCCCAACAGTCTGCAAGGGGAGTTCGATCTGCATCGAGGATTGGAGAACATCGCCCGCTTGTCGCCGTGGATTCGGACATCTATCGGGGCACGTTCCGAGTTGCTGGCAATGTTGATTCCGCGGGGGCCGCTGAGAACGTCCCCCGACGTCGCGAAGTGCGTTGTCGAAGAATTGCGAAACGGCTACCCCGAGGAACCGTTCACCGAACCACAACGCCCCAGTAAACCGACCGACCGCTGGCTGCATGAACTCCGTCAACTGAGCATCGCTTTGCAACAGCGGATCGATGAAGACGCTTTGCGACTGCGCGTGGACGTCGGCCTGGACGAGCTTCCCGGACCGGCCGATCTCGACGAGACGGACGAGAAACTTCCCCCGACATCGACAGGGGATCTGCTCAAGGATTTGGAACAGGATCCCGACCTTTACGGCTTCGCCCGACTGACGCGGCAACTGATGGCGGTCGTCCATCTTCCCCGGCCCATGGGAATTCGGGATGAACTCCCCCTGGGAGGCGTGTCGGATATCACGAATCGCGGTCCGTTGGATCAGCTCCTGTTGAGCGAGTTGGCCAATGACGATGATGTGTTGATGACTCGGGTGGCGTTGAAGGAAGCGTTGTATCTCCGTCGAGAAACGCCGCCGTCCCGCCCGCCACGCGAACGAGTGATGTTCATTGATGCGGGCCTGCGCATGTGGGGACTTCCCCGGATCTTCTCCACCAGCATTGCGCTCGCACTTTCGGAGATGAGTCCGGGGGGGGCACAGGCGTATCGTGCCGCGGGAGCCAGGATTGAAGAGGTTGACCTGTCCACCAAAGAGGGGCTGACTAAGCATCTGGAATCGCTACGACCAGAGATCCACCCGGGCGCGGCGTTGCCAGAGTTTCGAAGAACAATTGAAGAGAGCGAACAGGAGATCGTGCTGATTGTCGGCGAAGACACGTTGGCAGACGGTGAGTTTCGCGAACAGTTGCTCCACGCGGAGCTACCCGATCTCTTTCTGGCAAGTGTCAATCGCGAAGGCCGTTTCCGTCTGACTTCCAAGACTCGTCGAGGGGAACGGTTGGTTCGTGAGGCCCAGCTGGATCTCGAGGTCCTGTTCGAGAAACCACCGGGGAAGAAGGAGCCGCTCCGCGATCCGGATCGGCAGACGCGCCTACCGGCCATTCTCAGGCAGCGGACGTTTCCTCTGCGGCTCCCCCATACACTGGTTCCAGAACGCACCTATTGTGTTCCAGCGGGAGCGGGGCAAGGAACATGTGTCCTTTCGGTCCCTCACGACGGCCGTCTCATGCTCTGGGATGTTCAATCTCGCTATGCCCGGCAATTGAGCGATCGCATTCCTCCGGGAGAAATCCTCCGCGTCGACGAGGATGCGGGGATTGTGCGGATGATCGTTGGCCAAAGCCAACAGGGAAACCTGTCGCTGGTCTGGATCGACTTGAAGAATTCGGACGTCCAGATTGTTCCCCTGGAAACCGAAATTCGCCCGATTCGTGCGGTCTGCCTGCACGCGGGGGCAATCTTCGTGATGGGGCAGCAACAGGTCGATATCTGCCACGGGACAGACGGCCACCTCCGGCACTCCCTCAAAGTCAGCGGTCGAACCTGGCTTTCCGAACGGTTCTTCGGCGGACCCGATGGCCTGTTCGCGGCCTCGTACGACGGCCTCTCTCCCCGGCTGGAATGCCTGATCAAAAAGGGAGATTTCCCCAAAGACCGCTGGGTCCGGCATGTGTTTGATTCCCGGGTATATAGCGGCCCCGTTGTCATCTACAGCGACGGCAGCTATCAGTTTCCTCCGCTCGAACCCATCAACGCGAAATTGAGTCTGACAACACCCATCCGAGTGGCCGGCGTCTCCCGAGCTGGACACCGCGTTGTCCTCGCTCCTGACGATGGTCGCACGCCCGGTGTCGCGCATCTCTATGCCATCAAGCTGGATTCGCATGAGTATGAAAGAATCTACCACTCTCCCGAACAGCAGTTGCGGGAGCCGTACGAGCGGTATGTGACGCCAGCGTCACTCCGCGTAAAGATTCGAGGGATCGGAATCCTGACGCGGACCCTCGTTTTCTATACCGGCAGTTCCCGAAAGTTTTCCGTCGAATTGGATGGGAATCACGGTCGAATTTACTTGCAAGAGTTGCCGCGCGAGACGGAACTCAAATTGTACCAAGAGTTCGACGGCGCTTTGTCGGAATCGAATTCCAGTTTCTCGAACCAATTCGTGGAATGGAGCGATGGCAGCCGTATCTGGCTGGATTCGCGAGGACTTCTGCATTTTCAAAGTAGCGACGTGGGTGTTGCGGAATTCACTCTCGCTCTCAAGGACACCAACATGGGAGGCTGGCGGGCCGACGGTGTCACTTGGGGAGGAGCGCACTATGCACTCCGTGACAACACGATTATCTCACCATTACGAATCTGGACTGAATCATTGGTTCCATTTGTAGGGGCGTTGCGATGAGTGTGACACTTCGCTGGCACTACGACGGGGTTTCCAAGTTGCCGCCGGCTGCGATTTTCGTTCTGGGGGAAGGTCCT
>JAGQQQ010000944.1 GCA_020426125.1 Planctomycetaceae bacterium | reverse complement strand
CAGACAACGTGACGGACACTTTCAGCTCGCCATTGTCGCGACGGGCGTAGTGGATCACCGGATAGTTTGTCAACAAGTTTGGTCCGGGGTCGCCATCGCCGGAGTCGTTCGGGGTTGGTCCGACAACGCCGAGGTCAATTCCCAGCGCCCCATTGCCAAAAATGGAATTTCCGAGAATTGCATTTCCGACGGCGTTCGCATGGGTGATCCGAACCCCGGCTCCGAGATTCGAGGCGATGAGATTGCCTTCTCCGGCTCCCAGTCCTCCAATGCGGTTGTCTCTGGCTTCGCCGGAGACGTGGAGGCCATGTTGCTGGTTGGGCAGCGGTTGGGTTCCCGCAAAGCTGACCCCAATGAAGTTGCCAAACAGATTGTTTTCATCCGAGCCGGTTCCTGCCAGATGGATCCCGTCCTGCTGATTCCCGGAGATGATATTGCGCAATTCGGGAAGGGTTCCGCCAATTCCGTTTTGACTCGTGGGCCCCTGAAGGAGGATTCCATGTTGGCCGTTCGGAAGGGGGGAATTTCCCGTGATATCCGTGCCGATGAAGTTTCCCCAGATGGTGACACCCAGGGGGCCTGTGTTGCGGAGTTCAATGCCATCGGAACGATTGCCCGAAATCACATTCCGGTCGGTCGGATCGGGACCACCGATCACACCCCCTTCGGCGCCGTCTCGTAGGAGAATGCCGTTGCTGTTTCCAATTGCCACCGTTCCCGAGGCATCGGTTCCAAGAAGATTTCCGAGGACAAAGTTGGTGGCGGTGTTCGATCCAAAGAGACTGACTCCATCGAAGCCATTGCCTGAAATGACGTTGCCTTCCGAAGCATCTCCGTTGCCGTCGCGATTGGTGCCAACAACATTCAGCTGGGCACCGTCTCCGATCGCAACGCCGCTCCAGATGTTTCCCAAGTCTTTGCCGCCGGTCACATCCAGTCCGATGTAGTTTCCGGCGATGCGATTCTGATTGGTCCCGGCGTCGCGAATCAGAATGCCGTCGTTTCGGTTGGCGGAGATAAGATTTCGTTCCAGACTATCGGAAACGCCATCTCCATCAGTCCCGACGAGATTTCCGAATGCCCCCGAGCGGATGGTGACACCGTAATTCTGGTTGGGGAGCGCCGCGGTGCCGTCGCTGTTGAGTCCGATGATGTTCCCGGCAACCAGGTTCTGGTTGGTCCCCGTTCCCAGGATCAGAATCCCGTCATCGCGATTCCCTGAGATGACGTTGCCTTCGATCGCGTCGGATGAACCATCTCCGTTCGTGCCAACGATGTTTCCCCTGGCACCGCTGTCAATGCGAACGCCATAGTTATTAGCGAGTGGAAGCTTCCCGTCGGCATTCGGGCCGATCAGGTTTCCAGCGACGATGTTGTTGTCGGTTCCGGATCCCGTGATGCCGACTCCATCCCAAACATTTCCCGAGATGAGATTTGCCTCGGCTTGATCGTTGTTGCCATCCCCGTTTGTGCCAATGATATTCTCGCTGGCGCCTCCTCCGATGAAGACTCCCCGGTGATTGCCCCCCAGCGCGTTCTGACCGGTCCGATCCGCTCCTAGAATGTTGCCGGCGATCCGATTCCGCTGCGTTCCGGCTCCCCAGATGGTGATCCCCTCATCGTTATTGCCGGCGATCAGATTGCCTTCCCGGTCGTCCGCGATCCCATCGCCATCGACTCCGATGATGTTGTCCCGGGCGACATTGTTGATCAGGACGCCGTTGTACTTGTTCGTGATTGTCGCCGTGCCGGACGCGTTCGTTCCAATGTAATTGCCTTGAACTCGCGTTCGGCTCGCTCCTTCGAGGAGAATTCCGTCCGACTGAAAGTCATTGATTACGAATCCGCGAATGACACTGTCGTCCGCGAGCACATGGAATGCTGGGGCCGCTCCCGCGTTTGTTCCTTTCAGTTCGATAAGGGGTTGGTCCACAAAACCGGTCTGAGACCAGCCATCGATAACAACGGACTCCGTAATCGCGGGAAGCGGACTCAACAGATTGATCGTCCGCACACCGGATCCGGGAATCTCAAACCGGATGATGTCTCGACCCGGAAAGTTGTTGGCGATTGTCAGAACTTGCCTGAGAGAGTCGGTGCCGCTGTCGTTTGTGTTTCGCACGACAAATGTTTTCGGTTCATCGTCAAGGATGTGAACTCGGCCCACGCTGTCCGACAGAGTGGAATTAACGGGACTGCTCAGAACGACATCAAAGAACTCGCTGGGCTCCGAGACGGTATCCCCCACGATCGGAATGACCACGGACTGAACCGTCTCCCCCGGCGCGAACGTCACCGTTCCGGTCGTGTGGACATAGTCCGACGGAGGAGTCGCGGAATCCTGAGATGTTGCAAAACTTACTTGCACCGGATGAGACGATGGACGAGACAGCTGCAATTCTAAGTAGGCGAAATTTTCGCTGGAATCCCCTTCGGCAACGCTCGCATCCGCGATCGAAATCGCAGGCAATGAATCGTTGTCTTTGATTCCTGCGGCGATGTCCGTACTCACGGCCCCCGTAATGAAACGAGCGTTCACAGGATCTCGCAATGCGAAAATCAAGAACTCCGGGTCTTCCTCATCAATGTTGTCGTCGATCGTCTCAATAAAGACCGTCTGAGACGTTTCGCCCGGCTGGAATGTGATCACACCATCGGCATCGACAAAATCCACATCCTGATCAGCATTGCCGAAACCCTGGTAGACTCCGGTTCCTGTCGAGTAATTCACCTGAATCGGGACTGTCGAAGGCTGATCGAGAACCACTTCCACGGGAAGGAGACTCCCTTCGAAAACCGTGGGAGGTGCCGGAAGAACAATCACGACATCCGGAGGGTTGACAACTTGCTCCACGACTGTGATCGCATAGGTCCCCTGGTTGGTACCGTAGCCATCAACTCGAACGAAATATTCGGTCATTTTGTTCGAAGTGGTGACGTTCCAGGTTTCCCGGCCTCCATTGCCGACATTCTGATTGATCGGGTTGAGATAAGTGCCTCCCCCGGTGGCCGGAGCTCCGTCTGTTCCTCCTGGAACATTGGGTCCGTTGAAGACATTCATCGTGACGTCGAAGTAGCCCTCGACCGGCACGACCTGGACGCGCCAGGTTCCTTGGGGAAGTTCGATCTTGAAGAAGTCAAAGTCCTCTTCGTCATTAATGGTTCTTCCCGTCCGAGAAGCATGGCCATCGGTCAGTTCGTCGTATTCAATGGTCGTGACACTGGGAGACGGGCCGACGAATTCAATGTTGTATTGCTCAAGACTCCCTGAATCAGAGTAAAGGCCGAGCCAG
>JAGQQQ010000943.1 GCA_020426125.1 Planctomycetaceae bacterium | reverse complement strand
GACCGCCGGGCGAGCGGGAGACGTCAGTCCGCCGCCCCGAGGACAGAGTCGTTGTGTCATCACCGTCTTCTCACAAAACTTCCATCAATCAGATTGCTGCTTCCGTGAAATGTTTGTTGTTCCCCTTCGGCAGTTCGGGCGACGTCTTTCCTTTTGTCGGGCTGGCATTGGCGCTTCAGGAGCGGGGACACGAAGCGACGGTCGTCACCAATGGGCACTTTCGCGAGACGATCGAACGGACGGGACTCCAATTCATCGAGTCCGGGACGGAAGAGGAGTTTCTTGAACAGACCAACAATCCCGACATCTGGGATCCCCTGCGGGGGTTCTCCCTGCTGATCGGAAAGGGGGTTGCCGGGGTCCTGGAGCAGCAATGGGACTTCATCGAACGCGAAGCCGACGAGCAGACTCTCTTGATCGGGAGTGCCTTCGGATTCGCGCCGCGATTGGCCCAGGAGAAACACGGCATTCCTTTCGTGACGGTTCACCTGCAACCGGCGGCATTCTGGAGCGTGTTTCAATCCCCTCGACTGCCCAACATGCTTTCGGGGATCCGCGTTCCCCATTGGCTGAAAGGACTCCAATACAACCTCGGCGAGCGGTTCGTCCTCGATCGTGCGGCGCTCCCGGTGTTGAATCCGTTTCGTCGAAAGCTGGGGCTTCCTCCCGTGAAACGGATCACTCGCTGGTGGCACTCACCGGAATGCGTGCTGGGACTGTTTCCCGAATGGTTCGCCGCTCCTCAACCGGATTGGCCGGACCACGTTCATCTGTGCGAGTTCCCGCTCTGGGATCCGGCGGATCAGCAACCCCTTTCGGAAGAACTCCTGATGTTTCTGGAAGACGGCGAACCTCCGGTCGTGATCACCCCGGGATCGGGAAATCAACACGGCAAAGAGATGCTCCGGGAAGCGATGGAGGCTTGTCACCAACTCGGGCGGCGCACGTTGCTGATGACGCGCTATTCCCATCAATGGCCTTCACCCCTCGCATCGGGGGCGGCAGCGTTCCCATTTGCCCCGTTCAGCAAACTTCTCCCCCGGGCGGCGGGAATCGTCCATCAGGGGGGAATTGGAACGACGTCTCAAGCGATGCGAGCGGGGATCCCGCAATTGATCATGCCGATGTGCTATGACCAGCCGGACAACGCGGAGCGGATCTCGCGGTTGGAGATCGGCAAGGAACTGGTCCCAAAACAATTTCGTCGAGACCGGATTGCGAACGCACTCGGTCCGCTGTTGTCATCACCGTTGATTGACGCAGCGTGTCGGCAAATTTCTGATCGGCTGGCCGCTGAAACGCCGTACACGCGGGCGCTCTCCACCATCGAGGAGTTGTGCCAAAAGCGGTTCTGCTGATTGACGAACTCCCGGAGCGGCGCCGGTCGACGCATCTTGACTGAACGGGGACGAACCCAGTCAGTGTCTTTCTCGTTGTGCTATGTCTGCGATTCTCCCCTCTGGCAACTGATCTTGAGTCCAACTCAAAAAGCGAGTTAGCATCACGCCTTACGAACGCTCGGAGGTCCCGATCATCTCGGGACGATCCGAGAATTTCGCTCCAATTTTCACGATTCACGATGAATCCCTCGCAGATGAGGTCCCTGAAATGAGTTCAGGAATTCCACGATTACCCCGCACTGCGGACTCGCTCCTTGATTCCAACTTCACTTCCGCGGATCTCGTTCGGTCCCCGGATAGAGATTCCGATTTTCGGAGTCCCTCCCAGGTGGAGGAAGCTGTCACACGGGCTGCCAATTGGTTGGTTCACCGCCAGTCCGAGGAAGGATACTGGTGCGGGGAACTCGAAGGGGACACGATCCTGGAGTCCGAATATATTCTCCTGCTCGCATGGCTCGGTCGGCTCAATGACCCGGTCGTCCACAAATGCGCGGAGTATATTCGGCAACAGCAACTCCCGACCGGCGGATGGGCGTTGTACCCTGGCGGCCCCGTGGAGATCAGCAGTTCTGTCAAGGCGTACTGGGTTCTGAAGATGGCCGGGGACTCCCCGAGCGACGCTCACATGGCAATCGCTCGTGAGGCAATCCTCGCTCACGGCGGCGCCGAACGTGTGAACAGTTTCACGCGATACTACATGGCCCTGCTCGGGATGTTGACCTACCAGCAGGTCCCAGCCGTCCCGCCCGAAATCCTGTTGTTGCCCCGATGGTGCCCGCTCAACATCTATGAGATGTCTTCCTG
>JAGQQQ010000041.1 GCA_020426125.1 Planctomycetaceae bacterium | reverse complement strand
TGAGAGTCGTGCGTGATCTGTTGCGCTCGCGTACTTTTCTGAATCCGTTCCTGCTGACTTTTCAGACCTTGATCGATCACCTCAAGGACATCGTTCTCGCTCGAGTAATGATAGACGGCGTCACCGTAGAGCTTCCTGACTTCCTCGCGTTCGGGGCCGGTGACCAGAGCGGCATGCCCAAAGGCCGTCACTTCGAAGATCCGCGGACTCGGCGAGTCGGCTGGTTCTTCGGACGCCCGGAACACGTTCAACGTCAACTTGGAATTCGCGTAGATTTCCAGCTTCTCCCGGGTTTCGATCGTCCGTTGCCAGACTTCGGTTTGCTGGAACTGGCGGAACTGCGCGGCTCCCTTGAGAATTTTTCCCGCAATGAGAAATCGCAGTCGATTCCGTTCACAATGCTCCGCCACCTTTCGAAGCAAGGGATAACGGTCTTCGAAGACCGTTCCCAGAAACGACACATCGTATTCGGGGTTCTCCAGACGAGGAATCGACGGAAGCGGCAGAGTGGCGGTGGGAAGATACTCGATGCCATCTTGAAGGCAGCGGATCTCATTCGTAAAGCGATAGGTATAAAGCGACTCCCAATGCGGGATTATCTCGTAGGGATCGTCGGTCGCGATTAAGACTGTTGGAATCCCGGCCCGACGGATGGATTGGGGAATGCGAGCGCGCTTTCCCCGAAACCAGAGTCCATCGACGAAGAGGACACAGTCGATTTGATTGGCAAGATCGAGAGCCGTTCCCAAAAGATTGGAGCAAACGGTCTCTTCGCTCATGAGTTTCAGCAGCGAGAACGTGGGATACGACACGACTCCGATTCCCATCGCTTCCAGTGACAGTCGATAGCCATCCCAGACATCACGTGTCGAGAAATTCGCCGACCCGGAAACCAGAAGCACCTTGGAAATTGCCACGTTGGCTGCCCAATTCGATGAGAGTCGCTATTCGCAGGGAGAAGGCATCCGCCACCCATCTCCGTAGACTAGCCTCAAGTATGGCTGCTGCCAGAGTCCGCTCGCAATGGCCCATTCGCCCATTTTTCCGATGCGAAAGGCTCAAACGACGCCATTACTATACAGATAGGTCGATGTGTCGTTGCCGTCATCGAATTCTGGCGCCTGCTCGGCATTCTGAGCCAAGGCATCAGTGAAGACGGTCACCCCCGCCAGTCCAGCGGCGGCCGTGGACATCATCGCGGAGTACTTGACAAATTCGCGTCGGGTGATGGTTTCTCGTTTTCGTTTCACAGGGCACCCTTTCTTAGATTCCTGGCCACGCCCCTGTTCCGTTATTCCGATCCCAGGAATTGGTAAATTCCTTCAATGGGTTTGGCCACCGCAGTTGAATAGACAAAGATCGTTTCGCTTCCTGATTTGTCCGCTTTGACGTCGATCGACTGATCGGGAGGAAGGGTATGCTCGACTCCCGTATCAAGGACGACGACGATGTCGTTTTCGCCGGAGTTAAACAGCCTGTAGAATGCCGAGGGGGCGGAGCCTTGGGAGAAGTCAACAATCTTCAAGGGCACGGCTTTCAGCCAAGTCCCCTTAAAACGACCATTCCTGGTCGACTCCGCACCAAGTGTCTCGTAAATCCCTTCGACCAGAATGTCGTCTGTGGAATTGGTGGAGATGGTCAGGGTCCGTTGGAGCGTGACATCCAGAGAAAGGGTCGGAGCAAGCGTTGCGACCGTGGTCGGATTCGCTCCCGATTTTGTGATCACGTCAAACGCGTTGTCGCCTGAGTTCAGGATTCGGTAGTAGAAGTCGTTGGATTTGCCAACGACGACCTCCAGAGGATTGGTGTCGTTGATGAACGCCTTAAACCGGCCAGACCGGACCTCTCGATCGCTTCCCACTAAGTCGTAAATGCCTTCCAGCTGTTGATTGGCAGGAATCGGGCCAGCGAAACTAATCTTAAGATCGCCCTCTAATGTCACATCGACGGCACATCGGGGCTGGACAGTGACTTCCTCAGGGGTGTTGTTCTTTTTGTATTTGACAACGAAGTCAATGTCTCCCGAATTAAAGACGCGATAGACATCCGCGTCCTTCCCCGCAACGACAATGGGAAACTCCCCCCCGGCTGTCCCACTGGGCCGTTGGAACCGACCATTTCGACTTGGCATTTCCCGCACTCCCCTCAAAGCTCTCTCACAATTTCGATGGCACCACATCGAGTCGATGAAGCGCCTATCTTCACAACTCCCGTTGAAAATAGAAAGCAAGGAGAGAGTAGGCAATAAAAATTGTTCAAAAATGCCCAATTCCTGTGAAGTTTCCCATTCGCCAGGTCAACTGATTCCCGAAATCGGCGTGTCGTGGTACAGCGGATGCGGGCGGCTTCCGAGGTCGTACCAGTTTGTGCCGTTGGCGAAACCCAGAGCGTGATAGATCGTCGCTGCGAGGTTTTCCGGACGCTGAGGGGCGTCGACAGGCTGGCCCCCCTCGTGGTCCGTTGAGCCGACGACCGATCCGCCGCGAACCCCGCCCCCCGCGAGGAGGACGGTCTGCACGGCTCCCCAGTGATCTCGTCCTGGGAGTTTGTAATGCTGCGGCAGCCCAAAGACTTTCGGAGTCCGCCCGAATTCTCCGGCGACCACGATCAACGTGTTGTCGAGTTCCCCGGTTTCCGAGAGGTCGTCCAGCAAGGCGGATAGGCAGCGATCGAAGGGGGGCAAGAGATAGTTTTTGAGATGGGGAAACGCGTTGCCGTGGGTATCCCAGGTCTCGTTGTTGCCGAGGTTCACCTGAACGAAGCGGACTCCAGTGGAAACCAGCCGACGGGCCAGAAGCAGCGACCAGCCGAAGCTGTTGCGACCGTATCGATCAAGTGTCTGTTCATCGGCATGGGTGACGTCAAACAGATCCTTCATCTTCCGTTCGGTCATCAGTGACACGGCTCGGTCCTGATACCGCGAATAAAACGCTGTTTCTTGAAGCGAAGCAACTCCCCCGGTTCCTGGTTGCAGTTGATTGAGGAGTTCCAACCGACCTGAGACCCGTGTCGGAGAAACCCCTTCGGGCGGTTGGAGATTGGGGGTTTCGAAGGACATCTTCGGATCCTCCCCGCCGCGTTGGTGGTGAAACCCATATTCTGGCCAGGCTCCATACGACTGGGCATTGAATCGGCTCGCGGAGAGAAAGTAGGGATCGCGATGGGCGCCCATGATCCCTGAGAACTGACCGGGGATGACACGCCCCGTGCGGTGAATGAGCCGTTCGGGGAGCACAATCGCCGGAGGAAGGGATCCTTCATCGGGAAGTAAAGAACCGACAATGGCTGCGATCGACGGATGATCGGTCGGCTTGGGTTTGGACGCATCGAACCCAGTGGGAAGATCGGTTCTTCCGGAAAGCATCACCATGTGCCCTTGGGAATGCTCGTTGTATTTGTGGGTCAAGCTGCGGACGAGTGACCACCGTTGACTTCGCGCCGCGAGCAGGGGCAGATGTTCGCAGATCTGGAGCCCGGGAGTGGCCGTTTCGATCGTGCCGAAGTCTCCGCGAATCTCCGCCGGGGCCTCCGGCTTGGGGTCAAACGTATCCTGTTGTCCGAGTCCGCCGGACAGGAAGATGTAGATGACCGATTTCTCGGAGCGAGCCGAAGTTGGTTTGGGCTTCGCGAGGAGTTGCTGAGCGCCGAATCCGAGGAGTCCGCAGGCTCCCGTTTGGAGAATCCGTCTCCGAGAGACTTCGAGCGGCAACAAAGGGGGGATGGGCATGGCGTTTCTCCAGCCGTCTCAAGCAGACGGGAAGACACGGGGAGGAAGGTCCCATCAAGAATGCGGGATTTTGGACAGAAACTCAACCCTGACTGCATACGTGCAGAATCAAAGCTGTCAAATGTCGGGCCGAGTTCGAGCGGACTTACCGTCCGAATTGCGTTTCACGGTAATAGGCGGCGGTCCGTTGGAGACCGGTGCGGAGATCGACTTGGGGGGACCAGCCGAGAGTGGCCTTGGCCTTGGAGATATCGGGGCAGCGCCGTTTGGGGTCATCCTGGGGAAGCGGCTCGTAGGCAATCTGTGACCCGGAATCGGTGACGTCACGCACGGCCTCGGCGAGTTCCAGCATCGTATTCTCGACGGGATTTCCCAGATTCACAGGACCAATCTCGTCGTCCTGCTCCATCATCCGGATAAAACCTTCGATGAGGTCCGACACGTAACAGAAGGATCGGGTCTGCGAGCCATCGCCGTAGACTGTGAGAGGTTCCCCGCGTAGAGCTTGCATGAGAAAGTTGGAGACAACGCGGCCGTCGTTGGGATCCATGCGGGGGCCGTAGGTGTTGAAGATGCGGACGATCCGAACTTCGACACCATGGGCAAGGTGGTAGTTCATGCACAGAGACTCGGCGACCCGTTTGCCTTCATCGTAGCAACTCCGGGGACCGACGGGGTTCACATGTCCCCAGTAGTCTTCCCGTTGCGGATGGATCTCGGGGTCGCCGTAGACCTCGGAGGTGGAAGTGTGAAGCACACGTGCCCGGCAGCGTTTGGCGAGGCCGAGGATGTTGACCATCCCGACGGTGCTGGTTTTGATGGTCTTGATCGGGTTGTATTGATAGGCGACGGGCGAAGCGGGGCAGGCGAGGTTGTAGATCAGGTCGGCTTCCACGTAGAGCGGATGGACGATGTCATGCCGAATGACTTCGAACCGGGAGTCGCCAATCAAGTGGCGAATATTGTCTTTGCGGCCTGAGAAGAAGTTGTCGACGCAGATGACGTCATGCCCTTCCGACAGGAGCCGTTCGCAGAGATGGCTGCCAAGAAACCCCGCTCCTCCGGTGACCAGAATATTCGCCATGTCCTCAAGCTCCCAAGTCGTCGATTAAGGTGATACCCAAACGGACCGGGGGCATCACGCGGTAGCGTGTCCGCGTCAGACTCTTCCCCACGTTCCCCGTGTCGCCAACTGGAATCCCGTGTCAATGGGAAGGGTTTCTCGCGAAGGGGAGAAACTCTGCCTGATCGATGGTCCAGAACGAATGCGCCAGAACGCGCGCTGGCAATGGACTCACACATTCTACCGGTTGCAACGACGTAAACGGACAAAACCCGTCATTCACTCTCCGGCGTCAGGATCCCAATCCTCCAGGGGAATTTGCCGTATCCGAGTCCTTGTTTCTCGCGCTCGAACAGTCCTTGGAAGACAAATCTCATCTCTTTCGGATCAATCAGGAGCGTTTCGTCGTTCGCCGACCGGATGAGTTCGCCATGGCTGACGTTATCGGTCCAGGGCTCCACGCCGTCCGCCGGGGCAATGTTTCGCCAACTCGCAAACGGCTGCTGGTCCGTCGCCGCGAGCGGCATCCATTCCCCATCGAGACGGTCGGCCACGTACGCTTTGAAGTAGCGTTTGCCGTTTTCCTCGATCACGTTGAGGTACTTGTCCATCCCCTGGACTTTATAGATATGGGCGGCTTCGAAGATTTTGTCTTTGAGGGCCAGTTGGCAATTGTGAAAGCCGTGAGGAAACTGATCGAGGGGAGTATGCATCCGCCACATACGGCCGTCGTTGCTGGTGAAGAACAAGTAGGCGGTCGTGTCGTCGCAGATGATCCAGTAGTCGATCCCACCGACGGTTCGAGGGTCGTTGGGGCCGCCATCGAGCATGGGTTGGGCGGGTGTCCAGGAGGTGGGATCGTCAATTGTTTCCGTCGTCGAGTAGGCGACCCACATCTTCCGCTGCCCGGGCACGCCCACCTGATACACGAGATACCACTTCTGATGGGGGCGGAAGAAGAACACCTGTGGCGCACAGTAGTAGTCACTTTCGCAGAGGGGCAGGATCGTATGGTCGGCCTTGTGAGCGTCCTCCCATTTCTCAAAGGAGCAATACTCGGTCACGGACCGCCCCTGGAGTTTGGCCGTCATGAAGACGTGCCAGCGGCCTTCGTGAAAGACGATCGACGGGTCTTTCTGGGCGTGGCTGGGGTCGTCCGTCCTTTGTTCAGGGACGATCAAAGGAGCCGAATACCGCCACTTCGCTGGAGTCAACAGAGACAAGTCCGGGTCCGCGCCGAAAAGATGGGGTCCCGGCGTTGAGATCAAAAGCGCCAGGCAGGCCCATGCAACCACGGATTTAATAAACATAGAGAAACTCGTTCGAGTTCAGGAGTGCCAGACAGACATCCGCCAGCGCGCGGGTCTTCGCATTAAACTCGTGCGGCTGCGGATCGGGGACGTAATCTTCGTAAACGAATAATTTCTCGGTGAACGTGAAGATCTCCCCGGTGTTCTCTTCATTCGCCTCACGGACGACTTCGGTCGGGTATTCGGTCGGCAGAAACGTGAGTTGTTGCTGCCGGTCGGTCATGGCCTGCCAGTGCTGGAGCGTTAGCCGGATCTCATCGTCTGTTGCCGGTCGCCCCAACGCGAGGGAAAACGCTCGCTCGATGGTCCTTTGGTCGGTGTCCGTCTCTTTCAGAACGCGAACCGCCATGGCCAAGGCCCGATCATTGGTCTCTTGGCCATTCCACAACGCGAACACCTGGGGGGTGATATTCGATTGATCCCGTTGTTCACACGGACGTTCCGATCCTGGTTGATTGAAGGTCTCCAGAAACGGCATCCGCTGGCCACGTGTGTGATGCGTGTAAATCGTCCGGCGGTTCCGCTGCTCGGGCAAGGGATGCGGGACATAACTGGGAGCGAACGTGCCCATGATCATCCGAGGTTGCAGCGCTGCCTCCAGATTCATATCGGGCCGGGCGGGGATTCCCCCCATCTCCAAGTTCAACTCCCCAGAAACGGCGAGCATCGCGTCTCGAATCTCTTCAGCGGTGAGCCGTCTGGGCCGGAAGACCGCATACGAAGTTCCCTGCGGGTCATTCTTCTCGGCGAATTCGGGATCGGGATGTTGCGTACTCCGGCGATACGCGGAGGAGAGCATGATGACGCGATGCAGGTGCTTGATCGACCAGCCATTTTCCACGACTTCCGTTGCCAGCCAGTCCAGCAACGCGGGATGGGTCGGGGGTTTTCCCGTGGCTCCAAAGTTGTTCGGATTCCCAGCGATTCCTTGTCCAAAGTGATGTGCCCAGATGCGATTGGCGAGGACACGAGATGTAAGCGTATTCTCGGGATCGACAATCCACTCCGCGAGCGCGAGGCGGCGACCGTTCACCTCATTAGGCAACTCGAACTGTTCACTCCCCGGAACGGCACTGAGCGGTCCCGGTGAAACAGGTTGAGTCGGTGAGAACGGATCGCCTCCGGAGAGGATCGCGGTCTGTTCGAGTTCTCCCCCCTTGAGGGGGTCGGCGGGTTTGTCGATGCGACCGTAGTTCGCTCGTGGAACGCGGGTCGCACCGTTGTAAACGGTCAACGCGATCGGCTTGTAGCGGTCGAACTCCCAACTGAAGCGGCTCTGCCATTTGCGGCCGATCCGTTCGCGTCCGTATTCATCGGCAGTCTTGAACGTGCGGTTGGGAAGGTCCTCGGCGGCGGCCCCGGCCTTCTTCGCTTCCGCTTTCGATTGATAAGGGAGTCCGCGTTCACGAAACCACTCTTGTTCGTACTGCTGCTTGCGTTCGTCGAGGTCCTTGAGAAGCGCCTGGTTCGCCTGATGACGGAGTTCGTGGTAATGGCGGTCCTCTGGCATCCCCTTCCGGTTCTCGGAGTCGAACCAGGCGGTTTCCACTTCGGCGAATTGAGTCGTCGCGAAAGCCGCTTGGATGGCGTAGTAATCCCGGGTGGGAATGGGATCAAACTTGTGGTCATGGCAGCGGCAGCATTGCAGCGCGTGTCCCAAAAAGACCTGCCCGACGGTGTCGGTGATGTCATCGAGGAACAATTGCCGGGTAATCTTGGCGACACTCATCCCGGTGTGTTCCCAAGGCCCCATGCGAAGGAACCCGGTCGCCACCAGGAGTTCGGCCTGCCGTTGTTCCGAAAGCGGTTCGCCCTGATCCGCCGCCTGAGTGATCAATTCATCTCCGGCGAGTTGTTCCCGAACGAACTGGTCAAAGGGCAAATCCCGATTGAAGGCACGGATGACGTAATCCCGGTAACGCCAAGCATTGGGACGTTCGTAGTCATTGGCATAGCCAGAACTGTCCGCGTATCGAGCGACATCCAGCCAGTGACGCGCCCATTGCTCGCCATATCTCGGACTCTCCAGCAAACGATCGACCAAGGCGGCAAACGCTTCTTCGTCATCGCGAGGATCGTTGAGGAACTGCTGGATCTCATGCGGAGTGGGCGGAAGGCCCGTCAGATCAAAGGTCGCTCGACGAACCAGAGTTGTTCGATCCGCCAAAGGGGCTGGGGTAAGACGCTTCTCAGACAATTGCCGCTCAATGAACGCATCAACAGTTGGAACCACTTCCGGACCTAACACATCCTCGAATGTGTTCTGGATCGGTTGAAACGACCAAAGGTCCTCGGGATCGTATTTCCGGTTCGTCCAAGACTCACTGAGTCCGCCGCTGGTGGCGACACGGACCCCCTTCGCAAACTGCTCGTAGATTTCTTTGACTCGTTGGTCGTCAGGCCAGGGGGCACCCGCATTGATCCAGTCCCGGACCGCCCAGACTTCTTCCTGAGTTAGCCGGTCGGCCTCCTTGGGGGGCATGGTATAAGCCACGTCGGTGCGGTCCAGGATCCCCATCAAAAGGCTCTGGGACGCGTCTCCGGGAATGATCAAACCTTCGTCGTAGCCTTCTCCCCCAGCCAGCATCGCGTCCCGCGTCCGCATATCGAACTGGCTTTTGAGGTCTCCGGGGTCAGAACCATGGCAAGCCAGGCACTTTTCACGAAACAACGGCTGGACCTTGAGCGCGAACAGTTTTTCCCCGTCGCTTGGCAATTGTGATTCTCCACGTATTTGTGTCGCGGAGAGACATGTCAGAATTACTGCGATCGTAAGAATGAGCAAGGGAATTCGAATCGATTCGGCTTTCAAGTCACGACTCCAGGAAGTGGAAATTGCGGGCCGTTCATCATATGGGACCGAAGAACATCAACTCAAATCCGCATCGGGAGGGGTGGGTCGCGAGAGATTGTGTGTGTCGATTGTCGGTCGGGAACTTGGCGGAATTGCTGGGGGGGGGCGGGCTGGTTCAATTCACGCGGCAAACTTGCCTCGCAAATGGGGTGGTACGTCAAAGACTGAACACCGCGCTGTTCAAGTATCCGAGATAGCGAGGTCTGGTAACAGCACGAAAAGCGATCAGCTTTTCTATCTGAGAAAACCTTGACGCCGTCAACGGTTGGTCGCGGAGGTTTCACGCAATTTGACCTGTTTTCCTTCTCCGCCCCCGAGGCTCTGGCATCGATCCAGTTTGTGGGGTATGTTCTAAAATGAAACGGTGGTCAATTTTCGATCACGGACCGTTTTCACGACAAAGTCTCGCGTTCCACCCGTCTTCGGAGAGTTGAATCTTGAATTTCTCCAGCCGTTCGAAATCTGCACAATTCCGCAACATCTGGCAGTTTTTCCTGTTCGGGAAGTCAAAACGAAGAGTGTCGCGTCGGACGAGTCGATCGACCGTGTGGCCGATTCGGTCTGTCGAATGGCTTGAGGATCGCACGTTGCTCACGGGGGCTGGACACGACCACCCTCCGCTCGCCGACGGTGTCGGCGTGACGAATGAATTCGTGGGACCTCTGCACTCGGTCGACGACGGTCACGACCACTCGAGTGAGAGTCTGGGGTTTGTCCCCCACTCGATTTACTACCGCGCTCCCGGCGATGATGACTTCATGCCGCCTCATTTCCACGGCGGCTTGCCCGCCTCTGGCGGCGAGTTGGAAAACTCGGAGTTTAGCTTTGATGACACCGATCGCTGGACAAACACGGTCACAAATGGCAGCGGCCTCCAACAAGGGGATCCGACAACGCTGACCTGGAGTTTTGTTCCCGACGGGACGTCGATCTTTGGCTACAACGGCGAACCCACGTCGGACAGCAATTTGATCGCTTTTTTGGGTGGGATCTACGGCGTCACCACCAACGACACCAACTACACTGACGAACCCTGGTTTGGCCTGTTTGAGAGCTATCTGAATCGCTGGGGAGAAGTGTCGGGGCTCACCTACACATACGAGCCCAATGACGACGGAGCCGCGTTTACATC
>JAGQQQ010000040.1 GCA_020426125.1 Planctomycetaceae bacterium | reverse complement strand
CATGTGGACTTCGTCGATGATGTAGACCTTGTAGGGAGATCGCATCGACCGGACGTTCACGTTGGCCCGCAACTGACGGATGTCATCGATCCCACGGTTCGAGGCTCCATCGATTTCCAAAACATCGACGTCGTTCCCGGCTCCAATCCGTTCACAAACGTCGCATTGGTTACACGGAACCCCATCCTGCACGTGGGGGCAGTTCAGAGCCTTGGCGAAAATTCGTGCAGTGGACGTTTTGCCCACTCCGCGAGCACCTGTGAACAGGTAGGCATGCGCGACCCGCCCCGAGCGAATGGCATTGCGAATCGCCTGCCCGACATGCTCCTGCCCCACCACGTCGTCAAACGACTGGGGACGGAACCGACGAGCCAAAACGGTGTAATGGGCTTTCGGATCATTGACCATGCCAGAATCGAGACCTCTCCACGGAAGATTTCATGCCATTTCACGAACGCCATCATCTTAGTCACCAAGGACGTCCGGGGAAATCGCCGGGAGATGCCCGAAGATTGCGCAGATGGAGGTCGGGGAAACCCTTACGGCCTGAGGACCATCAAAGCGGACCGCTGACAGGTCAAAGAAATGGGCGTCGCCCCCACAGAGTCTCCATCAGCGGTCAATTCGAGCGGCGGAGACGCGGTGATTTTGATCTTTTTGGCTCGCTGAAACCAGACCAGATCATGCTCCAGAAAGTCGGCAAGCAAATAGGTCGCGGTGAGATCGGCAATCTCGATGGGGGCACCATCGCGGACAATCACGAGGTCGATCAGGCCGTCGTCGAGTTTCGCATGAGGAGAAACGGTGAGTCCCGCCCCTGTGTTGGGGCCATTCGCGGCGAACACATTGAGAACATCGACTTGTTGGGGAGGACCATCGTCGCAACAGACTTCGACGTGATAGCGTTGCAAATCTCCCACGACATCGACGACGCCCCGGAGGTAGCAGAATGGTCCCCACTGTTGTTTGACGTCGTCCGTCATCTGTTCGAGATATCGGCCTGTGTTTCCCCCCGTAAGCATGTTGGCATACCACCGCGAGCAGGAGTCTGTCTGCAAGTGAATGACGTCCAGCGAATGTGGTGTCCCGGTCCGAAGCACCTGACTCGCGGACTGAAGGTCGAGCGGGAGGCCGAGATTCCGTGCGAGGTCGTTACCCGTGCCCAAGGGAAGCACGCCCAAGATCACCGGAGCGTCCACTTTCATGAGAGCGTTCACACAGGCGTTGACGGTCCCGTCCCCCCCCGCTGAGATGATGAGTTGGCAACCTGATTGGACCGCGTCAGCAACAACCTCTACGGACTGCTCCCATGTTCCAGGTTCCCGAATTTGGAGGTCCGGGACCAATTCCAACTCCCGGCGCAATGCGACGGCCTCTGGAGTCTCGGAAGTCCCCGCAGAGGGATTCCAGATCACGACGGACGGCGCGTTCCCAAGCATTTAGTCCTCGACCTTCGCCACAATGGGGCCACCATCCAACTGCGGAGCAGTGGACGTGAGCATTCCCACGATTTGCTCCAGTTGTTCGAGGTCGCTGAGGACGCTGCGAAACTCGGCTTCCAGACCCCTTTCCCGGACGGCGAGACGATCTGTGGGGACTTTTTCGAGCAGGTCAAGCAGAACCCATTGCCGATTGCTCGTCCAATAGTGTAGGGCTTCCGCCTCGTGGGGGCACACGCAACGAACAGCTCGATCGAAATCGTCGTTCCCCAGCGAGATGGTGTTCGCTTCTGAATCTATCGCCTGGACGACAGTTCCCAGGCTCCCGGGGGTTCCTTCGGCAATCAATTCCGCAGGAACGTTGTGGAGTTCCACCGCGACCAACACCTCAGCAACACCTCCCTCGGCATCGGAACTTCCGGCGGCTGTCGTAATACGAACGCGGCGGTTGCCGTATGTCCCTGTCAACTCCCAGATCTCTGGAGTCTCCTGGAGAGAAAAATTCCAGCGTTTGGCAAAGTCATGCCAGACATGGTGTCGATGGCGACGCAACGACAATGACAGCCACCACGCGGTCGCGAGCAACACGATCACGCCAACAATCAGTCCGAAAATCTCGTAGGGTGTCATAGGCCAAGACAGGGGAAACCGAACACTCGAAAACTGCCGAAAAAAGAACTCCTACCAGTCAGAGTCGACGTTTTCGTCCGGAAATCAAGCAAATAATCGCCACGAACAGAGCGGATCCGACAATTGACCAGAGAATGGGAAACGTCCGCCCACGAATATTCAGGGGAAACGGTTCCGGTAAGCCGATTTGGGTAGCGAGCCACTGGCCGAACATCGCTCCGATAAACCCCAGCACGACGGCGACGAGACAGCCACCCCGCGAATAGCCCACGATTCTCTGACCGAGACTCCCGGAGATTCCGGCGACGAGGAGAAAAATCAGAATGTCTCCAATCCGCATAGTGCCCTCGTTTCGGTCGTGATGTCAATGGCCAGGAAGTTCTTTCGGTCGCCACACCGTAACAAAATCCAGGTTCTCCTTCGACAAGGGACCCTCGGCCTGCGTCACGTGAAAGTGCGCGACTGCGGCAGTCGGCATGCGGTGATAATCTCCGGCCAGTTCCTCGATGAACTCCTCAATGCCAAAGTTGTGGCCCACGATCAGAAGGCATTTTGACCGCGGTTGGGTTCCGAGGATCTCTCGCCACGTTTCGGGGTCCGCCAAATAGAGATCCTCATTCTGGATGGGGATCACGCCGCAGGTTTTGCCCACCAGACTCGCCGTCTGTTCGGCCCGTTTTGCCGTGGAGCAAACGATTCGGTCAGGCTGGAGCCCCTGATCTTGGAGATGGCGAGCCATCCTTGGAGCGGCCCGAAGACCACGCTCATTTAAAGGCCGGTCATGGTCGTCGAGACCCGGTTGATCCCAACTCGACTTCGCATGCCGCATCAACAGGAGATGCATCACTCCGTCTCCTTGAAGATCACCCGGAACAGGCGATTGTGACTGCTGTCAACCACATAGAGATCTCCTCGCTCGATGCAGACGCCGTGTGGCTGGTCGAGTGTTACTCGGGGATCTCCGTGTCCACGTCCCAAGATGGTGGACACCGTTTCCGTTTCCGGGTCATAGCAGCGGATGGCTCCATTGGCCTCGTCGGCAATATAGACTCGGTTCTGTTGGTCCACGCAGAGATGCTTGGGAGCCTTGATCTCTGCCTGTCGGGCGGAACCATCCTTGAACCCGGGCTTTCCTGTCCCAACCACGGTCTTGAGCGTGCCGTCACTTTCAATCCGCCGCAGGGCATGCCCCCCCCTCTCAAGGATGTAGACTCGCCCGTCATGATCCACTGCCACAGCGCGGGGATCGACCAGCGGCGCGGCCATTGCCTTCTGACCGCCCTTGGGAACACCCTGTTGACCATTCCCGGCGATGGTCTCCACAACCCCGGTCTCCAGTTTAACCGTTCGGATCCGTTTGTTCTTGAGGTCGGCAATAAACAGGGCCGTCTCCTCGGGATCCAGGGAGACGCACATCACGTAATCGAACTGGGCCTGCTTCGCGGGACCGCCGTCGCCCGAGAAGCCCGGTTTTCCCGTCCCGGCGACTGTCGAGATCATTCCAGACGACAGATCCACTTCGCGAACGCAATGATTCCAGGTATCGGCGATGTAGGCCTTCCCCGCCCGGCTGATGGCGATGTTGTGCATTCCGTTGTAAGTGGCCTGCTTCCAGGGACCGCCGTCTCCCCAGTAAGATTTCGATCCGTCTCCCGAGATGTGTTGGGGAGCTTGGCCAGGGCTGAGAGAGAAGACCCGGCCCCCTTCAAGTTCGACAATGTACATCCGTCCCGACGTATCGAAGTCGAGGCCGAAGGGACGATGAAACGGAAAGTCCTCCGGACGGGCCGATCCCTGCTCTGATTTCAGATAGTCTCCCACGACAAATTCCACTTTGGCGACCTGAGGCTGCGCCGCGGCGATCGGTTCGTGCTGCGTGCCCCAGATGATGGCGAAAACGCCGAGCATGAGCAACTTCTTCCGAATTGACATCATTCCCAACCCGTCCTTTCCAAGGTGGCTGCTTCTCGTATTCTTCTCAAAGATTGCAAACCCTGTAGAATTAACTTTCTGAATCTCCAGAGTGCGCAATCTTGCTGAAAACCAAGTATGCCGCACAGCATCCGTGTGATCAACGGGTTTGAAGTCCCCCGGCGTCGCTCCGTTGACAGCGGTGTCCCATTTCTTCCAACGGAGCGCCGCGCTCGCCCCTCTGGTCGAACGTTCGGGGATTCCGAGACGGTCGTTCGCCGGTGATCCCAGGCTGCCCGATTCTCAGATTCCCCTTTCCCCGGTTGGCGGAAATCGTTAAACAGCCGAACATCGAAAGACTCGGTTTTGGGTAGGCACCGGGATGGCGCCTGTAATTCACTCCTTTCTGGCAGGGATGCCACGTCCATGAGCTTAGCGAATTCCCCATCTGAGCCCGCGGTTGCTCAGAGTGAATCGATCGACCTGCTGGCAGCTGTCTTGCGGTTCTACCGGTCGGCGTTGCGTCGGAAATCCGTCGTGATTGCCTGTTTTGCCGCGTCGTTTTCCCTGGCGGGGCTGTACTACCTGACCGCCACACGTCTGTATCAGTCACGAGCCGAGTTGATCATTTTGCAGGCCGGCGCCAGCGCGATGGACCGAGATGGCAACAACAAAGCCGAAGTCACTGTCCAAATGCCGAACTTCGAACGGGTCATGCAGAGCGATCGGGTGCTGAAGGAGGCTCTGAAAAATCTGCCCGATGAGCATCGGATTGATTTTCATGACGTCGAACCGGAACGGTGGCTCGAACAGTTCCGTAGCCGAATGTCGATCTCGACGATGCGAAACACGAACGTAATGAGCGTTTCCTTTCGTTCCGTCAGCCCAGAAACCGCTTACATGGTGGTCGATCGGCTGCTTGAGTCGTATTTGACGTTCATGAACATGATGCATCAGGACACCACGCAGGAATCGCTGCATGTCCTGACCACTGAAAAAACCAACGTGGAAAACCAGTTGCGGACGAAGGAACGTCAACTGCTGGAAATGAAACAACAGTCAAAAGTCATCTTCGGAACGTCGGAAGAACCAACGAACGTCCTCAGCGAGAGAGTTTTGGAGTTAAACAAGGCACTTGTGGAAGCCCAGAAGGCGACCGTGAACGCGAGGTCACTCTGGCAGTCGATCGAGATCGCTGTCCAAAACGGGGAAGATCTCGAAGACTTCGCGGGACAATTGAACGAAGGACTCAGCACTCGGTTGTTGGAGAGCCAGATCGGAATGGAGTCCGACGAATACCTGATCTCAAAAATGGAACGGGAGATCCTGGAGGCGCAGTCGGATCTGAGTTCAAAAATGGAGTCCTTGGGGGAGGAGCATCCGGTTGTCAAAAAGCTAATGGACGAAATTCAGAGCATGCGGCAGTTCATCTCGGTTCGTCCCGAGCAACGCCGACAGACATTTGATCGGATGAGTCAGCAACAGCTAGGACCTCGCATCGTCGCTTTGGCGCGAAGGGAATACCTGATCGCACACGCACACGAACACGAATTGCTCCAGCAGTATACCCAAGCTCGCGACGAAGCCCTGCAAGTGGGACTCGAACTTGCTCAAATTGAACTTCTCGAAAACGAGGTCTCAGAACTCCGAAAGTATTACAACAACCTGCTCGATGTGATCAAGGAAAAGAGCCTCGCAAAGGAGACCGGAATTACGGCTAAGCCAATTACGCCTCCCAACATCGATCATCGTGCCGTGACTCCCAAGTTGTCAGTCACCGTCTTAATGGCCATGTTTCTCGGACTCGTTGGCGGGGGGGTCTCGGTGTATGTCCTCGACTTCTTCGACGATCGATTCCACTCCCCCGATGACCTGAGGCTGACGCTCAATTCGCCAATTCTGGCGATGGTCAGGAAGCTTCCGAGACTGCGAGCCGACAACGGACTCGAATCGCTGTACCCCTACACTAAGCCGAACTCGGTCGAGTCCGAAGCGTTTCGAACCCTACGGACGGCGATCGACTTCGCGCCCGAGGAGTTGCAACGATTAACGATCTCCAGCACCGAACCCAGCGACGGCAAAACGACCGTGATGGCGAGCCTCGCCGTTGCCTTCGCTCAAGCCGGAAAACGGACGCTCGTGATCGACGGCGATATGCGCCGCCCTGGAACCACCAAGCTATTCGATCTTTCCGGGAAGGAAGGGCTCTCCTCAATCCTCAAGGATGATCGCCCAGTCCGTGAGTGCCTCCAGGAACGGATCGTCAAAACCAAACAGGAAAAACTGGACGTGCTTCCCTCGGGGCCACGACCCGTGAACCCTGTGGAACTGCTTGCCAGCGAACGAATGGCGGAAATCATGGCCTGGGCGGAGACGCATTACGATCAAATCCTGATTGATGCTCCCCCGTCCTTGGCGGTCGCCGACGTTCAGGTCATCGGTCGACTGGTTGACGCGGCGATTCTGACCGTCCGCCCAGATAAAAATAAACGGAAAATGGTGATTCGCGCCGCTGAGGCGCTGACGGTCCTCGGCTGCCGGATGCTCGGTATCGTCGTGAACCACGTCGAAGCCAAACACAACGCCGACTATGCCTACGGATATGGCTACGGTTACGGATATGGCGAAGGATATGGCCACGACAACCCCGACGACCACGTCTACGATCGCAGTCAGCCAGAAGATTCCTCCGAGAACCTATACGGCTCCGCTGCCTGATCCGCGGCGAAACCCTCACCTCTGCTCATCGATCACCACCAACCTCGGAATCCGCGAGACTCTTTCGCCCATCCCACGGTGGAGGACATATCATGAATTCGTCTGACTGGCCCTCTGTTGATTCGTCCCAGAGTTCAGGTCGTCACCGGTCTCGCCGAGAACACCAGCACTGGCTCGCCGGCGAACGGATGCCCCTGACCCTGAAGGTGGTTGACGCGGGAATTCTGTTGATCTTTTTGTTCGCCCCTTTCTTCATGGCAGGGCGGCAAGCCTTGGGGCAACTCGTTCTCTGCTTACTGGCGACATGCACAGCGGTCGCGTGGTGTGTCCATCAATGGCAAAGCAACCGGGCTCGCTGGTCATTTACCGGGGTCGAACCGGTCATCCTTCTCGGGCTGGCGGCGATCGCCTTTCAATGTTTGGAAATCTCTCCGGGCCTCATGGAAACCCTTTCACCGAAAATCAGTGGGATGCTTGCCGGCTGGAGCGAAGGCTCAGGAGAAGGGACCCTTATCCAGGAAACCTGGCGGCGCATCAGCCTTACGCCGCATCACACCTGGAGCAACTTCATTGTCATCGTGGCCTGTTCATTGGTGTTCCTCGTTCTGTCGCAACGGATTCGGACCGTCACGGACATCTCGCGCGCTGTCGCAATGATTGGCCTGAGTGGCGTCCTCATGGCCGTTTTCGCATTGGCACAGTTCCTGTTCGGAAACGGAAAGTTCTTCTGGGTCTATGACCACCCGATGACGGACACCTTGTATGTCGCCAAAGGAGCTTTTACCAACGCCAACCATTTCGCCAATTACCTCGCCATGACCCTGGTGGCCCAGTTATTCCTCGTCGTATCCCAGTTGCACGAACAACAGCACCACTCTCGTCATCGCTCCGGGCCTCAGCCGCAATGGGACTCCCGGTTGTTGCTTTTACTGGGAGCCATGGCACTGACCGGCTTGGCCTTGTTGCTGTCGATGTCGCGCGGAGGCATCGTGGTTTCCATGGGGGGGATGGCCATCGCACTTCTCATTCTCTGGAGGAAGCAACTTCTCCCGACCCGGATCACCGCCATCATCGGGGGGGTGGCCGTGGCCTGCCTGGCCGGAACCCTGCTGTTTGGCGACCTGGCCGCTAAAATGATCGAACAGAACTTCAACGAATTGACATCCTCCGACATTCAGGAATTGGACAAGAACGACGGGCGCCGCCGCATCTGGGAAGCGAATATCGCAGGTTTTCAAGAGTTCCCGATTTTGGGGACCGGTCTCGGGAGCCACCCCGAAGTGTACTGGCTCTGGTTCAACCATCCGGCCGACGGCAAAGAGTACAGCCACGCGGAGAGTGGATATCTGCAGATTGCGCTGGAGACGGGGCTCATTGGACTAGGTGTTGTCGTCCTGTTGTGGCTCGTCGCTCTATTCTGGTGTCTCCAGGGAATCTGGTCATCAAGACACCCTCAAACGGGCGCCGCAATCGCCGTCTCCACGGCAGCTCTCCTCATCAGCCTTGTTCATTCCGTAACGGATTTTGTCTGGTATGTCCCCGCCTGCGTCAACACCGTTCTCTTGTTCGCTGTGTGCGCCTGGCGAATCAGTCTGATGCGATTCTCCGAGAATGCCTCGGAATCAGCCGGTTCTGGTTCGCCGAAGGGAACTCGCTTTGCCTGGATGGCGATGGCACCACTCTTCGCCGGAATCGGGATCTGGATGGTTACCCAGAAGCTACCGGAACTCGCGGGAGAACCGTTGTGGCATGAATACCTCCGACTCTCGATGTCCAGCCAGAAATCGAAAGCGGACGACCTCGCCACCGCGGAAACCTTGTTGAAGCGTCGAATTCAACTGGCGATCGACGCGGCCGCGGCTGATCCGACCGAACCCCGCATGCAACTCCATGCCGGCCTCGCTTGCCTGAAACGCTTTGCACTATTTCAAATGCAATCGGAGAACCCCATGCCCCTGGGCCAGATTCGCGAGGCCGCTCGCGCCGCGTTCTCCTCCAAAGAAGAGATGGATGCCTGGCTTGACAAACCTGGCGTTTTGGGGGAAGGACGCCAGCATCTCGAACGGGCTCGAAGTTGTTTTCAAGCGTCCCTGCGGGCGTGTCCCCTCCAGCCTCGCCCCTATCTGGAACTCGCCGAACTCGCGTGGCTCGAGGGAGCATCCGAGGAGCAGGAACGGCAGTTCATTCAACAGGCCGTCGCGGTTCGGCCCTACGACGCAAGATCCCAATTCGCCATGGGCACGAACCTCTGGACACGCGGGGAGATGGAACCAGCGCTGAAACACTGGCAGGAAGCCTTTCGCCTGGATGCCAATTATCGCGGCCATCTGATTGACACGCTGGCCCTGTACGTGCCGGCACAATTCTTCTTGGAAAACTTCCAACCGGACTTCGAATCTTTGAAGCAAATGAAAGTCGCCTATGCCGAGTCGACCGACCGCCAGGGATATGGTCTCATCGTGCAAAATCTGTCGAAGTCCGCTGTGAAGTCGGCCATGAAGAACAAGAGCCTGAGCGCCGTGGAGGACTGGCTGCTCGCTCACGAGTGCTTCGTCGAACTCGGAGATCTCAACTCGGCGTATCGAGCTGCAAAGGAAGCCATCAATTCGAACCCTTCATCTTACAAAGCGCATCTGACGTTGGGGCTGTTCCTGTACAACAACGGCGCCTGGAAAGAAGCGGTCGGGGAACTGAAGTGGTGCCAGAACCGCCGCCCAGATGTCGATTGGCTGCAGCACCACATCGAAACGGCGTTTCTTGCCGCCGAGCGGGGAGTCATGCCGACTGACCAAGTCGCCGAACAGCCAGCTGGGTTCGTGACCCGGTAAATACATGAGCAGACGACGTGGACCCGGATGCCGTGGTTTCTCCGGGCCTCGCCATCCCTTGTTGCCGGAGGTTGTTCCATCGGACTTCGGGTGATGTCCGCTCAGCTTTCTTGACTCGCTCCCTGTCCCTCGCGAGACTCCAGCGTCGCCCGCTCCCTAGTTCGTATCGACAGTTGATTTAGAGATGAGATATCGCCGCGTTTGCGTGGAAGCCTTTGTCACGGTCCTTCCTCCGCATGTAGTCACATCGGAAGAAATCGAGACGAAACTTCGCCCCGTCTATGAACGCCTTTCCCTCCCCGAGGGGCGCCTCGAATTGATGACGGGAATCCGCGAGCGACGTTTCTTCGACCCCGGGACCATGCCAGGGCAGGTGAGTGCGGAAACGGTCCGCAAAGCCCTCAACGTCAGCGGACTCGACCCGGACCTGTGTGGAGCATTGATTCACGGCTCCGTCTGCCGGGATCAAATGGAACCCGCTACCGCCGCGTATGTCCACTCGGTCGGGGGACTGCCTCAGAACTGCGTCGTGCTGGATCTCAGCAACGCCTGCCTGGGCCTGCTGAACGGCATGCTCGCGATCGCGGACATGATTGAACTGGGACAAATCCAGGCCGGAATCGTTGTCGGAACCGAGATTGGCCGACCTTTGGTGGAGGCGACCATCGACAAACTTCTGGGGGATCCGACCGTGAGTCGAAAGTCCATCAAGTTGGACTTTGCCTCGCTCACGATCGGATCAGGATCAGCGGCGGTCGTCTTGTGCGATGAGTCTCTGAGCCAAACCGGAAACCGCCTGCTGGGAGGGACCTGTCGAGCTGATACGTCACACGCGAAGCTCTGCGCGGGAGGAGGGGGAGAGATGCGGTCTTCCGATGGCCGGCCCCTGATGAGCACGGACTCCGAAGCTTTGCTGCATGCAGGAATCGGCCTTGCCGCCGAGACTTGGGAACGGACGAAACAGCAACTGAGCTGGAACAATGGCTCAGTCGACAAGTATTTCACCCATCAGGTGGGAAAGGCACACCGCCAACTCCTACTGGAGAAACTCGGCCTTTCGTTTGACCGCGACTACCCGACGGTGGAACGGCTGGGCAACACCGGCGCAGCCGCTCTTCCCACGGCCGCCGCACTCGGATTCCAGGCCGGACACGTTCATCCAGGTGAGACCGTCGCCCTGTTAGGAATCGGCAGCGGTCTGAATTGCGTGATGTTGGGACTCGAATGGCATAAGACAATCCAGGAAGAGACATCTGATTCATAGCCCACCAGCATGAATGGCGGGCAAGTTTCCCATGGAGTGATCAACAAATTGCGATTACTCCATCGGGACCCCCTCATACCATCCAAATTGACCGCGTTGTTTCTGACGCTCAGTCTATTTCGCAATACAACCTCCTTCGCCTAGAGTCTGACCGCCGACGTGCCCGACGTTGAGAATGGCCGCGCGCGTCACGTGCTTGACATCGACACGCCAGAGAAATCCGCGGGGTCGGCGTTTCCCGTGATCGTCTGGGTTCACGGAGTGGGCTGGCAGGTCGAAATTCAATGCGACGTCGGAATCAAACCGAAAGTCTTGACATTTCGTGGATAAGTTTTTGTCTCCACGAATTTTCGACTTCTCCCGGAAATTGAGATGGGCGATCTGACTCGCGACGTGGCCCAATCACTCGGCTGGGTGCATCGGAACATTGCGAAATCCGGAGGTGACCCAAACCGGATTGTCGTGGGGGGACACTCCGCGTGAGCCCACCTCGCTGCTCTCATCTGCATTGATGATCGTTACCTCAAGAATCTGGGAGCTCCCTTGAACGTTCTTCAAGGTTGTGTTCCCGTTGATGGCGATCCAAATGACGTTCCGAAGATCATCATGACCGCCGAATTCCGTCAGACGCTCTACGGCGGCAAGATGTTGACATTTGGGCATCAGCAAAAGTTGGGAAATGACCCTGAGAAGCATGTCGACTTCTCATCCGTCACGCATGTCGCTCCAGGAAAGGAGATCCCACCGTTCCTGATCCTCTATTTTTCTGGCAATCCGGACACAAGGGCACAGGCCCATCGTTTGGAAGACATCCTCACTAAGTCAGAAATCCCACCCGATCTTTCGGAAAAGGGGACGCGAATCACAGCCGTGTGAACGACGATTTTGGCAAGCCGGACGATCCGGCAACGAGAGAGCGATTCCGTTTTCTGGACGGACTCACAATCGAGTTCATGTGAGGTGTCAGCCTGCGCTGTCGTCTCTCAAAACCGATGCCCAAATTCCAGGAGAGATTGTGATCTGAACCAGTCGACGCCAACTCGCGATTGCAAGTCGATGCGACCAATTGTCGGCTAACGTCGGAATTCTTGGAACTTCAGGAAACGGCCAAACGTCTCCACACCTGGAATGGACACTCAATGCGTTGAGACGGGAACAGAGAAACATGGTCGAGTCTTCCCGCCGATCCCAGAGGGTTGAGGGCGCTCATGTGCTGATTTTGCTCCTCTTGCTGATTCCCAGCGGATGTGGAAAGCCACGTCAAGGACTGGACAAGGCTCCGGCGGGAATGAATCCTTCGATCCCTCCTCCGAGTTCGGCTCTCTTATTCGATCGAGAAGTCGACGGTGTCTACCGCTATCGAGCCGCTCCGAATGGAGACCGGCGTGCGCCGCCGCCGGACGGTCCTGAGGCAGTCATCGAGAAGATGCGGCAAATGGAATTCGATGCCGTCTTACTCAATGCTCCGACCGGCCAGGATGGACAGGATCAGTGCACGCGAGTGGCCGTTCGCTGCAACCCCCTGGGATCGATCAGTAATCATACGCAGGAAGTGCCCTGGTGCTATAACTACACATTCATTCCGGATACGAACTTAGTGTATGGCATCGATCAAGGACTTTGTCGAGTTGATACAACGACAGGGAAAGTCGAACGGTTACTCGACGCGACAGACTATGCGCTGCGAGCGCCGTTTGATTCCAAGCGGCGGGAACTCGTTCTGATCACGCGAAGCACGATGCTGACCAAATTCCATGTCGACACGGATGACGTGTCGAAAACCGAAGCCGCCGGGTTTCCCTCCGTTTCGTATCCGATGGCCTACGATGCGACCTCGGATCGCTTCCTGCGTCTTGACCCGGGTTCCCTCCGTGACGGAACTCCAGATATCCAACTGCACGAGTTCGACGTCGACCGAACGCATTTGTCGACGCGAAAGATCTCGTCGCATGTGCCCGTTTCTCTCGACAAAATAGACGGCTGGGAAAGTGACTACGATGCCCTCGTCATGGACGGGCATCTGATTCTGATCGTTCGTCGCACTCCCGTGTACGAGAAGACCGAGTGTCAAAATATCTGTCACGTGATCGATCTGTCTGCGGACAAGGTAGTCTTCTCCGCGGAAATGGTTCCCCAGCCCGCCAGCGATCCACCGAGCCGGGAAAAGAGTGAGGGCTTGCCGGCTGATCAGGCCCTGGCAAAGGCGAGTGTCAACGGCAAGTTTCAGGATTTGATCACGACGATTTTTGCTCCCGAAGATGATTTGATTCACACGACATTCCGGGAATTCGGAGAATACACAGGCACTCAATGGCGGGGGTACGATCTTCCTCGCGGCTTCTACGTTTACGTGTATCCCCGCTGGTACGTCTGGCAAACACAACTTGATCACACGATCCAGGAGATGCGAAGTCCCCCGTATCCTGATCCGCCGTTCGATGAACCCCAGGATCCTTTGATTGAAAAGGCATGGACAGCCTACGAACAGGGAGATGAAGAGACCGCCACCGCGATTTGGGAGTCGATTCTCGAAGAACCTGCGACGCCTCATGCCTGGTACTGCGCATCGATCGCACTCGCAGTTCAGTCTGCGAAAAACGATGGGATCGACGCCGCGATTCAGCGTCTGGAACCGCTCGGTCGTCAGGTGCTGGGCCAACCGACGAATGTTCCCTATGACATTCCCACGAATCACCTGAAGGCGGTGGTCCTGAATCTGTTGAAATCCAGCCACGCGGAACTCGGTCAGTATGAGCATGCCGCCATCTATGCCGAAGCGGTCAAGGGGACCTACTACGACACCTGTGGGACATATCAGACGATGTACGAAGCCGACGCCATTGCGGAAGCCAAACGATTCCGGCAATGGGCCGCTGACCGGGAATACCATCCGTCACCTCGATTCACCGAGATGATTAACGGGATGACGATTGCGAATGGCAGAGCGGCCAAAACTCCCGTTCTCGAACAATTGTCTCGTTTTCAACGGGTCGTCTTCGAACGAGCGAAGCTGAACGACGGGGGAACGGCTCTCCTTGAGAACCTTCCTCAATTGGAGGGGATCGTTTGCTTCGACACACAACTGACAGACCTCGGCCTGTGGTCACTCTCAAAACTCAGCAAACTCGAAGAACTCGTCATACCCGACGCCCAGATCACGGACGAAGGAGCCAGATACTTGGCGAATCTGCCAAAGCTCAGAGTTCTGAACTTGATGTCTTCTCCCATCACGAATGAAGCTGCTAGAGCAATTGGATCACTAAAACGATTGACTCATTTGGAACTTTCCCACACGAAAATCACCGACGCAGGAATGGCACATCTGGCAGGTCTGACGCGACTCGAACACTTCGGCTTTCCTCACCAGAATGTCACCGGCCAGGGGCTTGTCCATTTGTCCAAGATGCATGAATTGAAGTCCGTCTATCTGGGTTGTGCTTCCATCAGCCCCCAGGAAATGGCGCCACTGGCTAACCTGCGATCGCTGGAAAGACTCAATATCCAAACGAGAACCGGAGCCGGGCCTGGACTCGTCCATTTGCAGGGTCTCAGCAATCTGAAAGAACTGACACTTTCAGATCCCACGATCGAGAGTCATCATTTGGCTGCTCTAAAACGGATGCCGATCGAGTTTTTGTCACTCTGGGGGACAGCCGCCGATGATGGCTGCATCGATGTTGTCCTGAGCCTGCGATCGCTGAAGCGTCTCCAGGCGAATGGTCTCCGCAAACTGACCCCAGCAGGGATCCGCCGCCTTCGAGGACACCCCTCGCTGGCAGAGATCAGCCTGACCGATTACTGCATCCCCGAGGCGGAAAGAACCCCACTGCAGGAGGCCATGGTGCCGATTCAAGTGACTTATTTTGGCAACTGACCGTGTGACGACGAAAGGACCTCACCGTACTCGCCGGGCAGGCGTTCCGTGGGAATTCCGGCGGGGACGACTCCTGAAGCGGCCGGGCGCTCCGGGTGACTCAGTTTTGGGTGCTACGGCTGTTTCAGCCATGTCGAGTTCACGATCGACGTTGTCGGAGTATTCGTACTGCTTAAAGAGCATTGGCCCCCACATCAACGCTCCGCAATTGGGCCACCCTGGTGAAGTGAAGCGACATCTGCGGTTTTCGAGAAATCGACGAGTTGAAGTTGAAACAGTCGACGAACATCAGTTTTCAACAACAAATCACAAGAGAG
>JAGQQQ010000942.1 GCA_020426125.1 Planctomycetaceae bacterium | reverse complement strand
AAGAAGCAACAGCGTCAGCGAAACCGCGCGAATGGATAGGGAATTTCTCAACTCAGGTTTCGGAATTCGGGGGGCCGTCAATCGCTGGCAGTTCCTTTCGCGGGTCGTCGGTAATTCAACGGGGGCTGTTGATCCGGCGAGATAAGTGGATCGTACTTCTGTTCGTTCAACCGACGTTGCAGTTCCTGCTTCGCCGACTGAATCACCGCGGGAGACTGCATGATGGCTGCCCCAGATTCGGTGAGGACTTTGGCGGCAAGAATCATTCCTCGTCGGGCAATCTCGGTGCGTCCACAAGCGACCGCCTGCCAGGAATGTCCCGGTGTTCCAGGGACCCAGCAGGAAGTAGTGAATCCGGCTGTTGGAACGACCCATGACACATCGCCAACGTCGGTGGACCCCTTTGAGACTTCGCCACTTCGATCCACAACCAGCTGAATGATACTCAGGTCATTGGGGTTCTGAAGGGTCTCCTGAAGTTTGAGTGCGAATTCACTTTCGTCTGGCCCATATCGCAAGTCATTCAAGGACCGCAATTTCTCTATCACAATGGAACTCAAAGCGTTGTTCGGGACCAGTTCCATGATCCCCCCTTCATTCACCGTTTCCAGTCGGGTCTCCGTGGCGAGCGCTCCCGCTTGAGCACATTTCAGAACCCGCTGATACAGTTCGCGAACCACCTTCGCATTCGGATGCCTCACGTAGTAGTAGACTTCCGCAAAGTCCGGCACGACGTTGGGGGCTTCGCCGCCTGAAGTGATGACGTAGTGAATCCTGGAATCTTGGGGGATGTGCTCTCGGAGGAGCTGCACGCCAAAGTTCGTCAATTCCACAGCGTCCAACGCGGAACGCGCCTGATCCGGTGCCCCGGCCGCATGAGCACTGACTCCATGAAACCGAAACTTGACGGCGATTCGGGCAAGAGTCGAGCGGTCTCCCGCCGAGTTCGAGGCGGACGGATGCCAATGCAAGGCAAAATCGACATCCGAAAACAGGCCATCTCGAACCATGAAGACTTTCGCGCTCCCCCCTTCCTCGGCTGGACACCCGTAGTAACGGACGGTCCCCGAGAGCCGCCCCGCTTGGACTTCCTTCCCCAGTGCGATGGCCGCCATCGCACTCGCGACTCCGAATAGGTGGTGTCCGCAAGCATGCCCATAGGATTGGGAGTCAATTCCCTGTTGGTAAGGAACGGCCCGTTGCGCCAGTCCAGGAAGGGCATCGTACTCTCCCAGGACAGCCATCACGGGATGTCCCGTTCCGATCGTGGCTGTGAACGCTGTTGGGATTCCCGCGACGCCACGTTGGACTTGAAAGCCACTCTCCTGCAACCAGTTCGAGAGGAGGGCCGCGGACTTCGTTTCCTGGTATCCAGGCTCCGCCCAGTCCCAGATCTGGCAGGCGTTCTGCCACCCGACCGGAGCCAGCTTCTCGACCGTTGATAAGCGATTCTCCGAGTTGGACTGGCTCCAGCCAGAGGTCGGAATGCAGAAAATTGCACCCAAAATGAGATAAATACGCACGCAATTCCCCAAGTGCCAAACACACAAACCAGGACGGACAAAAACATTATTGAAAGACGCATCGGGGAACACAAACCGAATCCATGATCCCACGTTGTCAAACAAGACTTTTTCGATCTGTCCACAAAAGCCCATTGGAATGTTGGGAGGATGCTTAACTTTGGGGACTGGGATTGCCACAATGAAGGGGGACTGCCACGCTCGCTTCTC
>JAGQQQ010000941.1 GCA_020426125.1 Planctomycetaceae bacterium | reverse complement strand
CGAGTTTGGCTGCCCGAATTCCGTCGGTGGCCGCGATTGAAGGCAACTCTCGCCAATACTGCCCGATCGCGAACAAGGTCTGGGCTCATGACTTCCCACGGATGTTCGACATTTCCGACGGAACCGTTGAAACCGGAATTCTGAACGGCCCCGGTTTGGGATTCTGAATCCGTGGTCTTCTCTGACGAATCTTGTTTCCCACCTTTCTTAGTCCTTTCTTCTTGACTTCTGTCAGGATGGAACCGGAGTTGCGCTCAGTTCGATTGACCGAACAGGAATGACGATTCGGACGGGGAAATCCACGCCGAAACTCCTTATGGGCCGGACCGTCTCAAAATGCGGCGGAAAAGTTTTCCGTATCCTTCTGATGCGATTTGCATCACATTCTCGTCTCGTGAATCAAAGGGAATTTGTCAAATTTCTTTTGACGAAAAGATTCTGTGACGCATGTTCTTCCTGTGTACTGATTGACGTAACTGTCAAGACCGAAACCGAGGGCGAAGCCGGTCGCGATGTTTCGAAGATCCAGCGCCAATCTCCAGCAACTCGGAATAGTTCCGATTCAGCATCACTCTCAGGACAGGACTAAACCAATGCGTCGAATCTTCCTCCTTCCCACGATGGCGATCCTCCTTTCCACGCTCAGCACGCAAGCGTCCGCACAAGTTGTGCTTTCTCCCGTGACCAAGGGGGTTGATGACCCCATTGAGCAAACGTACCGGATCACAGTCCCCAAGAATATCACCATCACCTGCCCGGATACTCTGGTGGAGCATGTCCACGACGGGAACGACACCGATCAGACTTTCTCCGCCGTGCAGATTTGGGAAGTCAAAGGGAACTCGCAGAAAGGGGTCACTGTCACCTTCGATCTCGACAGTCCCTTTTCGATCGCGGGAAGCACACTGGATCATCAACGCCGTGACGCGTCTCTCTTGATTACTCCAGGAACACCTCAAGGCCCAGCGAGTTGGAATGGCACAGCTGCGACCATTTTCACGGACATCGACAACGGCAAACTGGCCGATTCGTGGCAGAGCCAGTCCGATGGGGTCGGCCGTTCGACATTCAGCCTCACCATGAAGTTTGTCAACCAACTTGCTGGTGCGGGATTCGGGGCCTACGAAGCAGGCACTTATGAGACGACCGTCACGGGAGAAGTGACCGAGAACCCGTAGTCTTCAATACGACACGGGACCGCGCAGCAACCGGCAGTCGCAACTTCCTGGTTCAGTGAATCAACCTGAGAAAATGGCCTCCTGTTGGAATTTCGAGAGGGGGCCATCTTTCTGCGCGGCCAGATTCCCACAAGACACATTCGGTGCGGCGAGGCGTGACGAACTCCCTCTCAGAAACTCCCTTCGGTTCCCCTTGGGATGATGTGGCGACCACTTTCAACTACTGGAATCCTGTGTGCCATTCTTTGCGGGCATTCCGGGAGAGTCTGGGCTCAGGCCGAAACACAGGGGCCGGAGACGCCCATCCGTCAGACCTTTCGTCTGACCATTCCCGCTGATATCAGTCTGACCTGCCCCGATACCGATGTGGACATGGAGCATTCTGGCCAGGATCAGGATCAAAGGTTCCCCCGGCAAGTCTGGTCTGTCCGGGGAAACACTCCTCGCGGAGTCACCTTATCATTCACCTTAGATGGTCCGTTTCGAACTGGGGCAGGAGACCAGGATCACCTGCGGCGCGATGCGTCGGCCCGTCTGATTCTCACGCGGCAGTTTAATGATGGTCCGTTCCGCTGGACCGACCGAAATGGTCGGCTCGATACTGATATTGCCCGAGGGAAGTTCAGCGATTCTTGGCAAACACGTTCTATCGGCGTCGGCGCGGCGCTTATCCACGTTGACATGACATTTATCAATCGGTTAAACGGGGATGGACTCGACTCCTATGCCGGGGGGGAGTACATCACCACGTTGACAGGGGAAGTGACGGAGAGTCCCTGAAACGTGGGGACTTCGTCCTTGTTGATTGTTGAGTCTTTCCAACCAAACCGCAAAGAAGGTCACCTTCTCCGACATGGTTCGATGCGCCAACCCGCCATCGTTCCCAAACGAAGGCAAGGCACCCTCTTTGCTTTTCTTCTCTGGCCAGTCGTTTCTG
>JAGQQQ010000940.1 GCA_020426125.1 Planctomycetaceae bacterium | reverse complement strand
CACGAACACTACTCGAAAGTTCCCGCTGGCCAAGCGATCGGCGCCTTGGGCTACACAATTCCGATTGAGTAGCGCCCCGTCCCGACTGAGTAGGCCCTGCCAAGCATGCCCCCTGAAAAGCTTTTGCCCTAGGAGCCAACCACTCTCGCTTGAAATCCCTAAAGCTCTCTGGAATGGCATCGTGGTACATTGAACAAAACAATCGCTCAACCAGAAAAAGGCGTCGCTAAATAGTGCGACGCCTTTTTTATTGATGCGAAACGAACTCGGCCCGACTGGCCCCACTTTGCCGCAGGCCCACCCCGAGCCGCGTCCTACCCCACACCCTTGTCTTGGGGGTGTCAGGCCAATTTCGACTTCACGTAACGTGACAAGCGTGACTTCGTGCGAGACGCCGTATTTTTGTGAATTAGCTTTTTCGAAGCCGCCTGATCGATCTGCTTTTGAGCTTCTCGAAGTGCAGCCTGAGCCGCATCTTGATCACCTGCGTCAGCCGCGAGACGGACTTTCTTCACAAAGGTCCGCAGTTTCGACCGCAATTGACGGTTATGAATTCTGCGCTTTTGGTTTTGGCGGAGCGCCTTTTTGGCACTAGACGTGTTGGGCATGAGGTTTTCGGAACCCTGTCTCTACTAACAACTTAGACCCCTTACGCGAGACTCGCGAAGGGAGCGGACGGGGAATCATAACGCCCTTTCGACGAGGTTTCCAGTGAGTTTCACCCACCAGCGAGAACTTCTGATTTTGAATTTTCCGCTGACGGTCGGTTATCGCCAATCCGCCTCATCAGTGGAAACCAGCTGAGATTGAACTTTTTGGCGTTGAGAGGTCTCGTAGGTTGCCCGGTATTTCCGAATGGACGCGAGCCCCTTCGCGTAGTCCGACTTGTGTTGAACCTTGAGAGCTTCCATCGCGAAGTTTTCCGCAGTCTCGTAGTCTTGTCGGGCCATCGCCGCCAACGCCCGGTTGTACAATGCGGCGTGATTCCCAGGATGATTCTTGATCGCGGCCTTCCACAGTTCGTCGGCGGCATTCCAGTCCCCATCTCGTGCGAGTTTGATGCCTGAGGCCACCTGACTCCGCCCTCTCACCCAAAGATCGCACTTCGCCAACTTCATCCGGGCCATTTCCTGGTGAGGGGCGACCATACAGACGATCTCGTCGAGGCATTGCGTCGTCAAAGCCTCCAAGACCTCGCCCTGGCTCGGAATCCGACCATTGCCATTGACGACTTCCCCGTGGAAATGATGGGACACGGTTTTCGCCGCCCGAATTTCGCCTGTCCGAACATCGACCAACTTAAATGCAATCGCGACAGATCCGTCACGAACAAGTGTTGAGTTCGTCTCGATTCCGAATCCCGTACTGCTGTATTTGCCGTGGTCGTCTTCGACTGCGTCGCTGCCAATGTGAATATGACTGCTATCGAAGCGCTCATCGTCGCAACGATACTCCACAACTTCTCCCATGAGAATCCCATCCAACCCAGCCTGACGGGCAGGGCCGAGGATCTCGTTGGGATCGATGGGATCCATGGTTTCATAGCCCGCACGTACGATGTGGGACTGAATCCCAGAGGCATCGACCACTTCGTAAAAGCCATTCTCCCAAAGTTGGCTGTTGAGTGACGCGGCAACCGCAGGACCGCTGTCCCCCTGAAAAGTGACAACGGCGACCCGATTCATCCCAGCGACGTCGATAGTCGCCGGTTCCCACGTTTGCACCATCGCCGTGTGGGCACACCCCACCGTCAGGGAAGAGACAACCAGCAGCAATAAGACAACTCTCATCCCTGGAGAGATCCTCTCGTGTTTGCGACAGTTTGGCTCCGGCACATTCCGCCGTTACCGTGTGTTTGACCTTTCGTTATGCAACAATACGGAGCCTTGGCGACCGCATTGCCAACACGCTAGCGGTTTTATCGGTTGTTCATCCGGGCTCCCATTCGACTTGTTGTGGAAACACATCCGATTATTGGGGCTTGACCTGAAAATCGCACTCACGACGGAACCCGCTCCAGTATCACCTGCACCCCTCTTTTATCCGAATCCTCCGAACTGCCCCAGCACGAAAGGACAGGCGAAATTGAAGCTGACCGAGGAGAACCGAATCCGGCTGAATCGGCTGCTCGTTGGCCTGATTTCCCTGGCATGCCTGCTGACAGGGGCATCAATTGGCCTGTTCGACAGCGCCGAAAACATCTGGACGGGGGCGTTTGTCCGTGTGGGGCTCCTGATGGGCGCCGTCTGCTTGGCAATGCCGACTCCATCCCGACCGGCGGCCTGGGCCGGGTTCAACCCCCTGTGGATTCCCGTTTTATTTGCGGTCCTGTTCATCATCGCCTACCGACCCCGTGTGATGGCGCCAATTGCTGGCGTGGTGTTCCTTCTGGTGTTCCTTCTGCCACTCTTGACGCGGGGGCGGCGGTAGTGTTTTTCCGAACCGATTCGGACTGTCTGCACGATGTCACTTCACTCGCTCATTGACACACCGTCTGAAGTCTTTCCGAACGTCGGTTCCGGTTGGAAGTGGCAGGACGAACTCCCAGGCCATCAGTCGGAGTGCGAGCAAGGCGCGGCCGGTGGAGGACGAGATTCTCGTTTTCGGATCGAATTGCCAGTCGGGAGTCTGGAAATCGTCCCGAGGCACCATATGAGCCGTTTTTTGACACCATCGTTCTTTCGTGCGACTCAGCCGAAGCCGAGAGGGCGATCCGTTTGTATTGCCTTTCAAGTGTGCTGCGAAACAAGGGGGGAGTTTCTACAATCGAAGAAGAAAACGATTGTCGCGTTCGATGGACTCGAGCGCAAACGCTTCAGCAGAAAGTCCGATCATGTTAACTCGCGAAGGGTGTGAAATTCGGCGGCGGCGGCTTTGGGAGATGGTCCCCGCGTCCGTGGAGTGGTTGCTGATCGCGGATCCTCGTCATGTCCAGTATCTCGCCAACTTTTGGGTCCAGCCGTTGAGCTTCTCCGGGGGCGAGCGAGGACTTCTGCTGCTCGAGAGAGACGGCAAAGCCACCTTGATGGGGGACAACTTTGCTCTCCGCTCGGCGGTCCACGATCCGTATGTTGACAATGAGATCGTCACCACCTGGTACGACCACAAACACTCCGTCTCGAATCGTGATCATGCGTTGGTGAAAGCCCTCGGCGACGCAATCGGGAACAAAAAAGGGAAAACGGGCCTTGTGGAAGCGGAGTGGCTCCCCTTGGCGGCGGCGACGATCCTCGATCCGGCGAGCTATGAGTTCTCCGCGAGCCAGGAAGCCGGGGCACAAACCTTGGTGGATCTGGGGACCATTCTGCGACTGCTCCGCCGTCAGAAGCAAAAGGACGAAATCGCACTGCTCAAGCAGTGCATGAAAGCAGGTGACGCTGGTCAGGCACGGCTCTTCGAAGTGGCCGAAGAAGGAGTGACCGAACTGGCCATCTATCGCGAAATTCAAAAGGCCGCCGTCGAAGCGGCGGGACGTCCCGCTCTGGTCTACGGGGATTTCCGCGCCTGCTACGCCGAAGAACCGAAGAATGGCGGACTCCCCAAAGACGAAGGCCGCAAACTTCAAACCGGAGACTTATTCGTCCTCGACTTCTCCGTCGTCCTCGACGGCTATCGCAGCGACTTCACGAACACCGTCAGCATTGGCAAACCGTCTGATGCGGTTGTCGAGATGCACGGCCTCTGCACCGCAGGAATGGCAGGCGGAGAGAAGGCTCTCCGCCCGGGAGTCTCCGCGTGTGAAGTGCATGCGGCGGTCGCGAAGCCGTATCGCGAGGCGGGACGGGAAGAACTCTTCACCCATCACGCGGGCCACGGCATTGGACTGGCTCATCCGGAGGCTCCGATTCTCGTTCCGCAGAGCACCGACAGCCTGATGGTTGGGGACGTTGTGACTCTCGAACCGGGAGCCTATGAGAAGGGAATCGGGGGAATGCGGATTGAACACAACTATCTGATCACCGAAAATGGACACGAGCGTCTCAGCAACCACGAGATCCGTTTGAGTTAAGAATTCGCGATTCGAACAACGCGATCGCCTCCCGTTTAGCCGCCGCCCTCCGGGCGCCGCCGTGTGCGGGACGTGATTCAAACGGCATCGAAAACAAACGTGACAACCATGATTGACAACCGGTTTTTGCAGTCTGTCACCCGTCGCCATTTTTTCGAAAATTGCGGCGTCGGGCTGGGGAAGGTTGCATTGGCTTCTTTGTTAGCGCAAAGCTTGCCCGTTCAGTCCTCGCTCGCAGCGACGAGTCCCTTTGCTCCGAAGGACGGCCACTTTCCGGCGAAAGTGAAGCGGGTCATCTACCTCTTCATGGCCGGAGCCCCGAGCCAGTTGGAGATGTTCGACTACAAACCGAAACTCGCCGAACTGGAGGGGAAACCGATTCCGCCGTCGGTCATTCAGGGTCAACGGTATGCGTTCATCCAACCCGATGCGGCCGTCTTGGGGCCACGCTTCAAGTTTGCCAAACACGGAGACTCCGGCGCCGAGATCTCTGAGGTGATGCCACACCTGGCGAAGGTGGTCGATGAGATTGCCATCGTCAAAAGCGTGCATACAGACCTGTTCAACCACGCTCCCGCGCAGCTGTTCGTCAACACCGGGAGTGGAATTCCTGGTCGGCCAAGTATGGGATCCTGGCTCAGCTACGGTATCGGCAGCGAAGCGGACGACTTGCCATCGTTCGTGGTTCTCAAGAGTGGGGGGAGTCTCAGCGGTGGGGCCTCGATGTGGAGCGCGGGATTTCTTCCGGGGTCGCATCAGGGCGTGCCCTTCCGAAGCGAAGGAGACCCGATCCTGCATGTCTCGAATCCAGACGGGTATGACAATCAGGCGCAGCGAGACACCTTGGACTTGATTGGCCAGTTGAATCGGAAGCGTTCCGCGATCGTGGGGGATCCGGAAATTGAAACTCGGATCAACGCCTATGAAATGGCCTACCGGATGCAGTCCCGGGCTCCCGAATTGATGGACTTCGCCAGCGAAACCCCAGAAACGCTCGAACTCTACGGAGCCAAACCTGGAGATGGCAAACACGCCTTCGCCAACAATTGCCTGCTGGCTCGCCGCCTTGCGGAACGGGGTGTGCGATTTATCCAGGTCTACGAAGCGGGCTGGGACCACCACAGTAATGTGGAAGGAGGGGTCCGCGGCCAGTGTGGGAAGACCGATCGGGCGTGTGCGGCGCTGATTCAGGACTTGAAACAACGAGGACTCCTGGAAGACACATTGGTTGTCTGGGGGGGAGAATTCGGACGCACGCCGATGGTTGAAGCGAGTGCCGCCCTGGGACGCAGCCAGGGGCGTGACCACCATCCGCAGGCGTTTTCGATGTGGTTCGCCGGAGGCGGTGTCAAAAACGGCGTAACGATTGGACAGACGGATGAGCTTGGGTTCCATGTCGTGGATCGGCCTGTCCATGTGCATGACGTGCAGGCGACGATCTTGCACCTGCT
>JAGQQQ010000939.1 GCA_020426125.1 Planctomycetaceae bacterium | reverse complement strand
CGTGTTCGAAATATCCGAATGCGAAAGGATTGTGCAGTTCCCCGTGTTTTGCGAACGACTTCTGGTAATACGCTCCCTGCACAATATGTAGCATTAAGTACCCGCCGTAGTTTGTGCCCGCAACCAGGCGTCCGTTCCGGTCAAAATCGAGCCCCCACATGTTCGCGCCCCCTTCCGCGAAGAGTTCGAACTCTTTCGTACGGGGATGATACCGCCAAATTCCCTGCTCGAACTCCACACCACGAACATTTGCGGTCAGATTGGTGCCCTGGGCTCCATACAGCCAGCCGTCAGGCCCCCAGATCAGCGAATTCACCAGCGAGCTGCTGTCCTCCATGCCGAAGCCTTGCAAGAGAACCTCCGGTTCACCGTCAGGGATATCGTCACTGTTGCGGTCTGGGTAAAACAACAAATAAGGCGTTTGCAGAACGTACACGCCCCCATCACCAAAGGCGAACCCGGTGGCAAGATTCAGGCCATCAACAAAGTCACGGGCGGTGTCGCAGGCCCCATCACCATCAGTGTCTTCGAGAATCGTCAATCGATCCGCACCGCGCGGACCATGGGGCGGCGGTTCCGGAACCCGGTCGTACTTGGTCCGGGAATAACGATCGACCTCGACCCGTTTCAGCCCCGCGGGATTTGGATACTGTAGGTACTGCAACACCCACAAACGCCCTCGGTCATCAAAGTCAATGGCCACGGGTTGGCGAACGAGTGGTTCGGACGCCACCAACTCCACACGAAACCCGTCAGCGACAGCCATACGTTTCGCCGCTTCATTGCCCGGAAAACCTTGGCCACTCGCCACGGCTGATAACCAAAATGCCCAAGCAAAAACGACAGCTGAAGACGCCCAGCAAAAGTCCATGGATGACGAATCTCTATCATGCATTCCAATGTCCGACGCGAGCGTATCGTTGGCATCTTTACTCTACTTGGCATGAAACAGAATCACAATTGTGCCAAGTCGTTCTCGCCCCAATAGTCCACTCGTCTTCCGAGACGGACCTGAATTGGCAGTCGTGGATGGAAGGTTGTAGACTATGTTTCTTGAGGGAGATCAGAGCGCAATAATCACACCACACTCTCGCCCAGGCTCGCAGACCACGATCATGCGACAGATTCGCTTTCATCTGCTCCTCCCAAGGACTCCAGCATGAAAACCGCCTTCCTCTTGGCGCTGTTACTACACGCAATTGGCAATACCGTCGCCGCGCAAGCTCTCTATGCTGAGAAGGTTCAACCTCTTCTCAAGGAACGTTGTTGGGCCTGCCATGGCGGTCTCAAGCAGGAAGGCAGTCTCCGCCTCGATACTGCGGAATTGATTCGAAAGGGTGGGGACAGCGGAGCAGCCGTCGTTGTCGGCAAACCAGACGAAAGCGTACTGATCCAACGAATCTCCGCTCAGGATCAATTCACCCGTATGCCGCCGGAAGGTGCCCCGCTCACTGCCGAAGAGATTTCAGACATTCGAGACTGGATCGCTTCCGGAGCAGTGGGACTCGAGAACGAACGTCCGGAGGCAGACCCTCGTGATCACTGGGCGTTTCACACTCCGCAACGACCACAGCCCCCGCTCCTGCATGGCGTTTCGTGGGACGCAAACCCGATCGATGCGTTTCTCCTGTCGCGTATGAGCGATGAGAAACTTTCTCCGCGTCCTTTAGCCCACAAATCAACACTCCTGCGCCGTGCCTATCTCGATTTGGTCGGAGTCCCACCAACTCGCGAGGAGTTGCACGCCTTCCTTAATGACGATTCCCCGGATGCCTGGAACCGTGTCGTGGATTCTCTACTGAATGACCCACGATACGGGGAGCGTTGGGCGCGGCACTGGATGG
>JAGQQQ010000938.1 GCA_020426125.1 Planctomycetaceae bacterium | reverse complement strand
CGGCCACCTGCTGAATCGGGGACAATGGTTCGGGGGCGGGGAGCGATTGCGGAGTTGGTCTTCGTTTCGATGGGGGAATCGGTTCGGAAATGGGACGTGGGGTCATCCTGGCCTCTTGAGGAAGAGGCGGCAACAACATCGGGGCAGGGACGGGCGAGGCAGATGTTTGAAGGGGTTCCGCCTCGGCCTTTGAAGGGGAAATCGGAGCTGCCGATTCCGGCAAGGGAGGCAACAGCAAAGGACCGGGCGTCTTTGTCGTGGACTCCCAGTCCCCTGATGAGGGTGTTTCCAAGCGGACGGTGCGAAAGTGCTCATCAATGAGCAGGATGTCGCCCGAGGCGGGCTGACCGTGGGTTTGCCAATCGGCTCGCTGTGTGTCCTGAGCCAAAAGCATTCCGGCCCAACTGGACAAGGCCAGACCGTAGAGAGTCGTCAACAGGGTCGAGGGGCGGGGCATGCCATTTGTTCCTGGTTCGACAGCGGACGCCAGACCAGTTTTTCCGGTCAGATTGAGACGTACTTTGCACTTGAAGTGAAGTTTCGATGGTGAAGTGACGACGAGGGGCTTCTCGATTGCGAAACCGTGTATCCGGCAGAGTCCTCCGACGTCAACGAGAATGGCGAAAAGCCCACGTTCCAGTCCTTGAGATCGCCAGGCACTGGCACAATTCGCCGAAGAACGGAGAGTGAAGGGGGCGGATCAGGTCAGTGTGAGAGCCACTCCGTGCGAAATGCCGGTTCGATGAAACCAGAACGAAACCAGCGCGGAATCCTCAAACCTCGAAACGGGAGAATTCGCGCATCCCTCGTTGGTTTTCGATCTCAGAACCGTTTCCAACATCACCCGGTTTACGGGATCAGTTCGAATTCGCGGCCTCGGAGGTTTCCGCGTGGCGCTCTTCAAGAAAATGTCTCAGCTCTCCTCGGAGTAGCGTTTCAACGTCACGGGCCAGCTCAAGTTCAGAGACCCGCTGCGCGAGTTCTTCGGCCTCCTCCAAGCTGATGTTGCGAACCAACTCTTTGATTGTTGGGATCGCCTGCGGGGTCACACTGAGTTGTCTCAGTCCGAGTCCCAGAAGCAATGGGACAAACTTCGGATCCGAACTCATCTGGCCGCAGACGGTGACGGGGATGTCATTGTTCCTCGCGGCGTGGACGACCATCTTAATGAGCGATAGGACCGAGGGATCAGCGGCGTTGTAATACTTCGCAACCAGCGGATCTGCGCGGTTTGCCGCCAGCGTGTATTGGATCAGGTCATTAGTCCCGATCGAGAAAAAATCGACTTCTCGGGCGAAGTCCTCCGCTTGAATTGCCGCCGACGGGACTTCCACCATCATGCCAACGGGGATATCCCGTCGGAACGGGATTCCCTGCTCTTCCAAATCTTCGCGAACATCTCGAAAGATCATCTTCGCCTGCCGAAATTCGGCCAGCGATGAGATCAACGGGAGCATGACCCGGACGTCCCCCTCGGTTGCAACCCGCAGAATCGCTCGCAACTGAATCTTGAAAAGTTCCACAAATTCCAGGCTGACGCGGATGC
>JAGQQQ010000937.1 GCA_020426125.1 Planctomycetaceae bacterium | reverse complement strand
AACATCAACTTCCGCGAAAAGTCCCCCAAGCGATACGAGGCGTATGAAAAGATGACCGAAGTCGCGGAGCACGTCGCTCAGAAGGTCGCCGCCGCGCACAAGTCGCTGACGTTCCAGGACTGGGTGCCCCTCGGGATGGCTTCTTCTGAGCTGGAACTGCAAGTCCGGAAGCCCGATGCCCAACTGGAATCCTATCTCGAACAAGTCCGTGCCCGGACGGACGACCAGAAGTATCACACGCACGAAAAGATCTACGCCGACCGCATCAAACGATTGGTCGAAGGGCCAGATGAAGTCAACATCCTGTTGCAATCGGCCCGAATTGGAGACCTCGCGATCGCGGCGATTCCCTTCGAGGTGTTCGTCGAAATTGGTTTGGAGATCAAGGACAAGAGCCCGTTTGCGGATGCCTTTACGATCGAACTCGCCAACGGCTCCTACGGCTACCTTCCCACTCCCGAACAACACGAACTTGGTGGCTATGAAACCTGGATGGGGACCAACAACGTCCAACTCGACGCGTCGGAGAAGATCGCCGACCGTGTACTCACGATGATGCAAGACCTGAAGAAGAAGTAAAGATCTCTTCGAGAATTGACAGGCGAGCGGGGGGCATCAACCCCCTGTTCCTTGCGCCGGGCCTGGCAACGTTTTCGTGGAACTCCGTTCATACAGTTCCCGCAGGCAGTCACGAATGTTTCCCCTGTGCTGCTCAAATAACACCGGCAAGTCTTCGCCCCAGCCGTCGTGTGTGTCGGTAACAAGCTGATCGACAAGCGATTGCAGGCTCGCGACCGACGGACGAGTCTCATGAAGCGTCGTCAGCCGACCGGGACGATGTGTCGTGATCAAGAGACCGGCATGGCTGCTGGATTGCCGCACGAATCGGCGCCACTGCCACCAATTCAGTTGTTCCGCTCCGTCGAGAATGAGAATGGCTTCGCGAGGAGCCTCCTGAACGAATTTTTGAACTTGACGAAAGGCGCTTGCCCGCTTCGAGGCTGACAACCGAATCTCTTGGACACTCTCCCCCCGTCGCTGCCATTCTTGAATGAGTTCTTGCACCAGCGTGGTCTTCCCGGTGCCATGCGGCCCGACAATCGCTCCGCGCTGTCCCAGCTCCTCAAACCGAAGAAGAAGCGAAGCGACCGACCCTCCATTTTCAAACTCGTACGCCAACGCATGCAGACACTCAACACGAAACGGATTGTCTCGGGCCAGCGTCATGGAATGTCCACGTCCATCTGATCCACGGCCAGTTCCGTATTCGCGAAGGTCGCTCTCATTCCCTCCAGTCCAATCGGATCCTCTTCATTCGATTGGGGATCAACATGAATCGCAATCAGCCGTCCCACGTTCGCTTCACGGGCGACATTCGCAACGTCCCTTGCGATGCTGTGCCCCGTCAACTCCGCCAGTCCTTCCTTATCATCCGGGAAGTAGCACTCGTGGATTAACAGGTCCACTTCGCGAATGAAGTCGACATAGCTGCCATCGACTCGGGTGTCGGTCACATAGGCGAAGGATGACGGTGCCACTCCTTCGCCAAATCGTTCGATTCGAAATGCCGTCGATCCCCCCGGATGGCTGGGCAACGGCTGCCAGCGGACGCGGTATTGATCGCGGATCACCATTTCTCCGGTTGGGGGAATCACTTCACACTGAAATGGTGGATCAACCGGAAAGAGGACGTCCTGAAACAGAAAGTTCTGAATCGCATCGATCGTCTGTTGAGTGCCGTGAACCGTCACCCGGCGATACTGCTGATTGAGAATCGGCACTAATAAAAACGTCAGTCCGAAAACGTGATCCAGATGGGCGTGTGTGAGAAAGACATCCTGGTGCTCGTCCCGCGTCAGGGCTGGCAGCCGATAGGTGGCGGTGCCGGCATCCAACACAATCCCCGCCTCCGCGAGCAGATAACACGCGGTGTGCCGTTTGTCGTTGGGATAGTAGCCGCCGGTTCCGAGCAACTGGATCCGCATCGACCGCTCCATGGTTTCAGGACATTTGTTCCGTAACTGTGGGGAAATGGCGAAAAGGCGTCAACACTTGTTGCCTTTTCGGTGAATTGCGGAACTCAAAATGCTTCCCGGCTTGGTCGACAAACGACTGGCGATTCGCAATCCTTGGGGGAATTCGAGGACCCTCAATTTCGACAAGAAGCTCGCCGTGTCTCTTGGAAACGTCGGCTTCCCCATTTTGGAGAAGGACGGATGTCACACACCAAACCAAAACTGCACAACGCCATGTGGCCTGGTCTCGTGGGGAAGGAAGAAGGAACGGACAACCCGCCCATCTCCCTGGACCGCATGCTGGAACTGACCGCTGGAGCCGAAGTCAACGGCCAGAAGTTCGACGGCATCGACTACTTC
>JAGQQQ010000936.1 GCA_020426125.1 Planctomycetaceae bacterium | reverse complement strand
GCCCAATATCGGCCGTGGTTCGGATGTGTGTCACCTGGGGATCAACCCGGCCGGTCTCGACTCGGAAAAGAATCTCTCCGACCTGAATGCCGGCCCATTCCGCTTGGGAATGGGGAAAGACCTCCGTGATCCGCACACCTTGCCCGCCCGCGTCAACCATTCGTATTCCCAGACGCCATTGGGCCTTGGGTATGGGAACAGGAATGGGTTCCCCAAGGCCGGCCGCTTTCACCGTCTGCGTCGTCTGACCCGGAAAGAGGAGTTGAAAGTCTCTGCTGGATTCGTACTCCATTCGAAACCGCTCTTTGGTCCGATCGGTTACCTGTCCGGCCACCTCCCGCCAAGTGATCGGGGTTTGCTGGAAGGCACTATTCGGCTGCTGGAGGACGGCAATCAGTGAGTGCGTGAAAATGCTCCCGATGTCCTTTAACGCGATCGCTTCTTCCCCTGGAGCCGCGGCATGGAGATCCACCACGCCGGTGTGGCGAAAGAACAGATACCGGCAGACATCATGGTCAATGCCTTCTGCCATGGAAGCGTACAACTTCAGCTTGGACGTAATAATGTTGCTACAGGCGTCGGTGATGAGAACCGTGAGCCTTGCCCCTTTCCCTTTCAGGTGATCGAGAATTGTCTTTCGAAGCACGATTTCCCCGTCGGTCATCTTCAGAACCTGCCCCTGGTCTTGAACGAATGCTCCGTGCCCTGTGAAATACAGAAAGACAGAATCATTCGGTTGGACCGGCATCTGATCGATGGCCTGAAAGAGTTCGTTTTTGGTGACGCGGTTTCCTTTGAGAACACCGACGCGACCACGTCGGTTCGCTGGAATTTCGTCGGTCAGCAAGTTGTAAAAGTTCTTTCCGTCGATATCGACCATGGCGCCGACGTTCCGGTCCGCGGTATCGGCGACAATCAACGCATGCAGTTGACGGGCATCGTGGCCATCCAGGGCCATTAGAGTGGATGACGTGAGGAGTAGGAGGAGCGTGGCTGAGGCCAGATTGCGTCTCATCAACATCTCTTTCCCCCTTGGTTTTGCTTGGGAAAGGAATAGAAATCAGGGGCGGGCACCTCCCGAAAAAGTGCCCGCCCCCACCACAGGAACCGACTTATGGCCGCATCATCACATCGCCCGCGAACTGATCCAGTTCGCCGCTGATCGTCCACTTCCGCCCCATTGCTCCTTGCCCTCCAAACAGAGCGGCCAAATCGGCGTTCAACTCCGCGAGATCCTGTCCTGAGAATTGCGCGGTGTTCGTGGAATTGATTTCATCGGCGGGGAGGGCTCCTTTGCGAACCTGTTTCAGGCCGCTATTCGTGAAGACCACAGCCTCAATGGTCGTCGCACCCGTACCCCCCAGTCGACTGACATACATGGGGTAATAAACGTAGTCCGACTCGAACCGATACTGGATCGCTTGCTTGACTTCGAGTTCGGGCGTGTTGAGGATCAGGTCGAACGCGAAGTATTCGAATCCCAAACCCACATAGCGATCAATGACGTCACGAATGTGGCCGGTAATCAGCGCCTGCGCATCCTTTCCGAACTTTTTGTCGACATACTCATTCACTTCTTGAACGAATTGATCGGTAGAGGCCGCCTGAATCACGAAAATGTTGTGAGCTCCAATCTTTGCTTCCGCGATCACTGGCTTCTTTCCCGCCCCGCGCAGCTTTTCCGCGAGCATCGCGCTGCAATTGGCATACAGGTCGCGATCCCCTTCCTTAATCTCGGTCGGCCTGCCTGGAAGCGGCAATACACTCAACGCGGCCCCCGCTCCTTTGAACGCCTGTTGTTCCGTGGCCAGAGTGAGGATCTCTTCCTGCCCATTCCAGGCGATGACCGCGAACTGCTTGGGTTCCTTAAAAGTACGGATGCCTTTGCCAACGGCTTTCGCGGAGGCAATGCTGTCCCATTCCGGGTCGTCCCCCCGATAGGCCGCGATCCCCTCTCCCCCTGCCGCGACATTTTGTGATTGCGATTGAGACTGCGACTGGCTCTGACTTTGAGACTGTGAGATCGAAATCGGGGGTGGAACGGGCCGACGAATAATCACCGTCGGCGGGGGATAGTAATTTGTGGCGACAACCCGAACATCCACATTCACATGAACTCGCGTCGTTACCAGAATCTGCCCGCAATCGGCATCAACGATTCCCGGAAATGTCGAAATCAGCAGCCCGGCAACAGCGAATAGCCGTAAAGCAACCATCGCCCCCTCCTTTTATAGAGATCCATAAAACCAGTTGTGTGAAGTGACGTTAAGCAAGCCTAATGCCGGAAGCCAAGATTTCCCGAATATCGAGTGAAAGACGGAGTCGGGGCGGGCTTTCGTCTGCGTCTTGAGCGTTCACCGGCGTTGATGCGCGCGAAGTCGCACGGCGAGAATACCGCAACCGACTCAAACCGCACGGTCTCGACACATACTTGCTAGCACATCGCAATACCCGAATCGGCAACCCAGAAGTGACAAATGTCAGGTGAGAGATACTCCGGATTGTGCGTCCAGAGGTCTTCACCTCGGGCTGATGAGGAAGGCATTGTCAATTCGTGCGGCACCAGGACATCCGGCGTGCGAAGTCCTGCTGAAAGTCCAGACGCCAGCGGCTAACGGAATCGCGGGGATCCTGCCCGTTGGTGCGATCGTCGCGGTACCAGCCCTCGTCCGTTTTGCGAAACTGACCACCCCAACCCGGTTGCGAGGGATCATTCGGATCGTTCCCTCCCTGGGGAAGGAAGAAAAACCACGACGGCGTGTCCCCCTCCTTTAAGCATCCGTGGGGATTGGGTGCGGTCCACGTCTTCACCGGATATAAGCCCCCCAGCGGACCGGTGCTGCGAACATGCTCATCGATCCATGCTCGACTGGTGAGCGACTCGTCTCCCGTGAGATACATTCCTCGGAAGGCGGCATGCCGTTTGTCGACTCCCGACGGGGATTTGCTGAGAATGTAATTCATGCCAGGGAATTCCATTCGCATCCAGTCGGCGATGCCATCTTGATCGGCAATATCATAGACGCGGAACCGTTTGACGAACTCCGCCAGTCCAGCTCGCCCACGGTCGTTTCGCACCCGCCATAAGGCTTGGGCGAGGTCCGTCTGGCCGCCCCAGATGCTGATATTCAACCGCTGATCTGAACTCCCTTCATCCACACGATCAATGATCCACTGCGAACCTTCGGTGTCGTGAGTCTCCCCGATATGTTCTCTTCCCCGATGCGGATTGCCCGATTTGATCTTGGCCAGCAGAGAGTCGGCGGCAGGATAGCCATCGGCGTGCTGACTCAGTTGGGGGCGGACCTGTCCATAGGCCGAAACGATCTCTTTAATGGTTCAACAACAAATGATGTGC
>JAGQQQ010000935.1 GCA_020426125.1 Planctomycetaceae bacterium | reverse complement strand
TGCATCGGCTTGTTGTAATAAGGAGTAACCAATAATGCTCCGTCCGCCCCTGCCTCTTTCGCGCGGTTCGTCAGGCGGATCGCCTCCTTGGTCGAATTCGACCCCGTCCCCGCCATGACCTTGATGCGTCCAGCTGCCTGCTCGCAGACAATCGAGATAACCCGCTCGTGTTCGTCATGGCTGAGTGTGGGGCTTTCTCCGGTCGTTCCGCAGGGGCTGACACAGTTCGTCCCCGCTTCCACATGACGGTCCACAAGGCCCCGGAGCGCCTGCTCATCAACGTCTCCATCCCGGAATGGGGTGATCAGAGCCACGGTCAATCCAGCAAATTGTTCTCCCTTCCGGGCCATTTTTTTTCTCCTGTTCACAATTCTTCGTAGGGGATGCTTAGTCTAGCGACCGATCTTCGGCCTGTCGCTCTTGTCGGCACAAGCATTCCAGATGAACCGCCACGGACTCCGCAAGCGCCCGGGGATCGTACCCCCCCTCGAGGAAGCTGACAATTTTGCCATCGCACCACTGTCTGGCTACGTCAGCAACATGCTGGGTCAACCGGATGAAATCCTCCGTTTCCAGATCGAGCGACCCGATTGGATCCTCTCGATGGGCGTCGAATCCCGCACTGATCAGAACGAGTTGCGGTTTGGCACGTTCCGCCGCGGCTTCGAGCCCTTGGACAAATCTGGCGAAATATTCTTCTCGCGGGGTGCCGTAACGGATGGGGACATTGAAGGTCGCGCCAAGACCATCGCCGGTCCCGGTTTCATCAGAGTCACCTGTCCCCGGATAAAACGGAAATCGATGGATGGAACAGAACACGACATGGGGATCACGATAGAAAATGTCCTGTGTCCCGTTGCCATGGTGAACATCCCAGTCAACGATCAGGATTCGTTCCAAGCCGAACTCTTCCTGAGCGTGCCGGGCCGCGATGGCGATGTGATTCAGCAAGCAAAACCCCATGGCGCGATCCGCCAGGGCGTGGTGCCCAGGAGGGCGAATCAGGCACAGGGCCGACGAAGCGTCTCCTTTCGCAACCTGGCGAACTGCTTCACAGGCTGTCCCGGCGGCCATTTCCGCGACATGCGGAGACTTCGGACTGACGACCGTGTCTGGATCGAGCCGACCACCCCCCGCGTCCGCGACTCTTTGGATCGAACGGAGATGGGAGCTCGGGTGGACACGTTCAATTTGGTCCGGGCTCGCCAGTTGGGGTGGCTGCCGTTCGCAATTCCCCGGCAGGGATCTTCGTTCCAATTCTTGGCGAATCGCGACGAGCCGGCCGCTGTTTTCCGGATGAGTTCCCGTGTCATGTTGTTCAAAGATTGGATCGGAAAAGAGTAGGACCATTGCGAATTCCATCTGAGATGAAGGTCGATCAACGCTTGCGAGGAACCAAACCCTTTGGTTTCTTCTCAGGGTAATGCCTGTTTCGGCAATCCCCTCCTCTTCCAAGAATCGGTGGGAACGGATCGATCCGCAACCGCGTCAGAGTGGACATCATAGTCATATCCGTTTTGAAAGCTGTCGCCTGCGAACAGCTTTCTCAATTCGCCCGAACCATCAGACCGGCAACAACTTGACACCGAAATTGGGCCGATGATAGTGTCGTGGGAGGCACCACGTTCTTCCCAGTTGCTCCTGCGCCGGTTGGGGACAGGAGTCGCAAGGGGAGATGACTTTCAATTCCGGTGTCCACACTTCGATTTCGACAAATCATTCGATACCATCCGAACGTCCGATTTGTCGACAGGGACTGTCGACGCTCGTGATCACCGTTCAGATTCCATTTGGGGGAACGACTTTGTTTCCAAAAAGTTCTCAAATCAGCTTTGCCGTTGCCGTGTTGATGGTGATCAGCGGGCTCGCGGGATTCGAGCGGACGGTCCGAGCGCAGGATTGGCAGGAGCCGGCTTGGTACATGGGCAAGGCAAAATCCAAGCAATGGAGACAGCAGAATTCAATCGCGGCGAGGCAGGCCATGTCCGCGTCGAATCCATCGAATCAGCAGTCTCAACTTCTGAAAGAGTACGTCCACTGGTACGTCTCCCAGCTCTTTCATGATTTAGACAATCCCATTCGTGATGTGGTGGATCGGTTGCTCGGCGAAATCAACCGATCATCCGTCTCTTCAAATGTTCGAAATGTGATGATGGACGAGATTCTCGCGATTTCCGCGAATCTCGTAAACCATCCGGATCCTCAGATTCGAACCGATACGATGGTGCTCGTCATCCAGCTGAGCAGCGTCCCCTACTCGATTGGAGGCGGCGTTGATGTTCCCATTCCATACTTAGGGATGATCGATTTTCTCGTCGAACAATTGGAAAACGATCAGCAGCTTCTGGAAGTGAAGATTCTCTCGGCACGGGGTTTGGCTCGGGTTTGTCGCGACGGGGCTCCCAGCTCCATCCAAAAGTCGAAGATTGCAACGGCATTCGTCGGACAACTGCAAGCGATTCCCCCAGGGAAGGAGGATGACCGTTGGTGGTATCGGTATCGCCTAATCGAAGGATTGGGTTATGTCGACCGTCTGGATGATGTTGGTGGGAAACCGATCGTGATT
>JAGQQQ010000934.1 GCA_020426125.1 Planctomycetaceae bacterium | reverse complement strand
GGGACACGGGGATTGGAATCGCAGCCGATAAACTGGCAACGATTTTCGCCCCCTTTGAACAGGCCGATGTCTCGACCACTCGACAATTTGGGGGAACCGGACTGGGGCTGACCATCACCGCAAGGTTGGTCACCGCGATGGAAGGTCGCATTTGGGTCGACAGCGAGCTGGGGCAGGGAAGTACCTTCAACTTCACGGCGACATTTCCCATCGGCTCCGCTCCCAGTGACGTCGAATTGTTGGAACCTCCGGATTTGAGCCAGGTTCCCGTCTTAGTCGTAGACGATAACCCACTCAATCGACGAGTGCTCCGGGAGATGCTGGAGAGTTGGGGAATGCCGGTCACGACTGTCGAAGGAGGAAAACAGGCGCTCGATGCCATGCACGAAATCGTCGCCGAACGAGGCTTGCCGCCCTTAGTGGTCAGTGACGTGAACATGCCGGAAATGGATGGCTTCGAACTGGTCCGAACGCTGCGCACGATGAGCCGGCTTCGAGAAACCGCCATCATCATGCTCACCTCTGGCGGACGCCAGGGGGACATTGCCCGGTGCCAGGAACTCGGCATTCGGTCCCATATGATGAAGCCGGTGAAACAGTCGGAGCTGCTGGAAGCCATCATGTTTGCGGTCGGAGGACCGGGGCATGTCGTCGAAGAACCGGATTCCGGAGAATTTCAAAACACGCTTCCCTCTCTCGATATTCTGCTCGCGGAAGACGGCAGAGCCAACCAGCGCCTCGCCCGAGCTCTGCTGGAAAAGTGGGGACATCAGGTCACGATTGCGGAAAACGGCCAGATTGCCTTCGAACTCTGGCAAGAACGCCCCTTTGACATCATTCTGATGGATGTCCAGATGCCGGTGATGGACGGTTTCGAAGCAACGAGTGCCATCCGCGAAGTGGAGAGCAAACGGGGAACTCGTACGCCGATCATCGCGATGACGGCCCGGGCCATGAAGGGGGATCGTGAGAAGTGTCTGGACGCAGGGATGGATGACTACGTTTCGAAACCCGTGCGCAAGCAGGAACTATACCGCGCGCTCGCTCCATTCTCAGAAACACTCATAAACGAGAAATCGCCAATGGAACGTTCGCATCCCGGGAAGTCGGAATCCTCGACTGGCAATGGGATCATCAACTGGCCAGCCGCGCTGGAAACCGTGGGAGGAGACCAGGATCTGTTGAACGAGATTACGATGGATTGTCTCACGGAAATCCCTGAGCTGTTAAGACAACTGCATAATGCCTTGCAAGACTCGAATTTCCGAGAGGTTCAGCGATGCGCTCATACCATCAAAGGGACAGCTCGGACTTACCACATTGACACATTGCTCGAAACGGCGGGAACCGTCGAGGAATCCGCAGCTGGTTCGGACCTGGAGAGCGTCCGGAACGGTCTTCCAGAAATGGAACGAGTGATTCGAGACGTGCTCGAAGCGATGAAACATTCCTTGAACCGGGGGGCGTGACCGGACAGGGAACTCAAGCCGCCTTTTGCCGAGAACCTGTCGTTTCCAGACTAAAGCAAACCAGCGCGTCGGCTCCGGCCCCGTCCGAGCCGGAACGTCTGAGCACAATGCGAACACCATACTTGAAGATGGCGTCCAGTTCCGCACGGATCGGTTGCTCGGATTCACATTCGCACCACCCGTCGGGAATGGAATTCAACAAAGGTACGAACGGGACATGCAGAACCATCTGGCGCATTCCCGAGGGGAAGCGGACACGGATCATGCCATCGATCCGTTCCTGTCCATTCTCGCAGGTTCTTGTCACCTGCTGGACGAGATTCCTTGGCACGTCCTCGGACTCTTCCCAGTCCGTTTCCAAGAGGTCAAACGCAGGGGACGCCGCTGACGCGGGGGAGACGGATGCCTCTTCCTTGGCTGAAGCTGGCGCGGTGATTCGAAGCGACTGGTCCGCATCTGGCTCCGTCAACAGTCGGCGACTCACTGTGACCGCCGTCCCCAGAAGGCCGCCCATCGTTCCCAGAACGAGTACGATGCCACGTGCTTCGAACGGCACCACACTCGCCACGGCGATGGGAAGGACCAATGACAGGCCGAACCAGGGGACGATCCCCGATTGCCGATCCCAGAATTGCCATGTCCCCAGGATCACGAGCACTCCTGCCAGAGCGACCCCGCTGGGCATCGTCGCCTGGGAGGCCAATTGTCCCAAGGTGATCAATATGACCGCGGAAAGCCCGACAACAATCAGACTATGTGAGATGCGTCCATGCACGTGATTCGCCTGCTCGACCATGATTTCGATTGGGAACCATACTCAGAATCCCGAATCCACGGCAACGGCGACTTCCGCAAAACAATGTCCTTTATCTTCAATCTGGTCTTGCGGATCATGATTTCCACGTTGAACCAAAAGATTCCAACGGTGACATTCGACTTGCTTGGGGCGACAACACCCCTTCGCCTTCGTCAATACACTTTCCGAATCCGCACCGTGTTTTTTCCCTTGCCCGGATTGTGGATTGAGTAAAACGAGTCCACGACGACCCAGCCTTCCGGAAGCGGTTGCATCGCGGACATGTTCATCTCCATTCCCACCTGATTGTGGAGTTTCTCGATCACGAGCATCACACAGTTTCGACCGGAATAAATCCCGCTGTGCCGGGTGCCTACCACGACCCAGCCCGGGGGAACTGGACGATGGGAGGGAATTGTCGATTTGACATGATCGTCAAATGGGGCAAATGTCTTCTTTGGCGGTTCGTAGAGAAAGTATCGGGAATCATGATGGGGATAGCCGCTCGTCGGTTTTCCCGCGAATGCCTGACCTCCCCCCAGGAGTGCCGCACAGGTCAGCCCGTAGAATATTGATCGCATCGATCTTCCATCCTCGATTCGAAACCATGGCAACGCCAGCCTGGATGGCTCTGTGAAAGAGAACGCCCCAGACCGTGCCAATCGTTACTCCGCTGAAAAACGGTATCGACGATTCCACCGGTGAAATCGATTGTTGGCGCGGCTGCCACAAAAACCGACAGCCTCGGCAGAATCGTTACAACATGGAATGCGTCCCATGCGGTATGTCCCTTGGGAAAAGAAGGTGACGCGGCTCAACGGATCAGGCTGACGTCAACGGGACCTCCACAGTCCGCCCCACCGAGAGAAACGCGAGCTTGGCCGAAACGCCAGAGAATGGAAGCGAAAACAAGTCACTCACAGCTTCGCGATACGCGTTGAGCTGAGGCGCGTAGGCTTGCGTGCGGTGCTCGACCATTTCTGGATGGTCATCAATCGCATCGGTTTTGAAGTCGATAATCTCCGCTGCGACCACTTGAGTCGGCGATCGCACCAATACGAGCCGGTCG
>JAGQQQ010000933.1 GCA_020426125.1 Planctomycetaceae bacterium | reverse complement strand
TGTGGTGGCGACCGACGTGAACCCGCAAGCCGTCGCGAATGCCCGCTTCAACGCCAGTCGGTTGGAGTTCATTGGCCGCTTGGACGTCCGGCAGGTCCCGTTGGATAAGTCGGGGGCGTTCTCCGTCATCAAGGATGGGGAGACTTTCGACCTGATCATTTCCAATCCCCCCTGGGTCAATCAGGCACCGGAATCGATCGACGAATACGCGCTTTATGACGCGAACTTTGACCTCATGCGATCGCTCTTCGAGGGGATCGACGACCATTTGAATCCCGGGGGAACTGTGCTCCTCGCATACGGCTGCGTGGATGCCATCCGGACGCTCGAACGCTTCGCCGAGGAATTCGGCTATGAATTTCTCAAACGGGACGACCGTGAATTGGACGGTCTCCCTGAAGAGTTTTTGCCGGGGATGCTGATCGAGATTCGGCCCAAAGACTCCGACGAGCCTGCGGGGGCGAAGGGATGACTGGGGACCTGGAAGGGGACTACTTCGTCGAAATCGCTGATCAACAGGGTATTCTGTCGATCGATGAGGATTGGCTCCGCCGAGTCGTGGAACAGACGCTCAAGGAAGAACGAGTGGTGATCGCGGAGATTGTGGTCGCTTTGGTGAACGATGCCCGGATCCACGAGGTGAACCGTGAGCACCTCGAACACGACTATCCCACCGATGTGATCAGCTTTGTCTACGAGTCGAGTCGGGTGAAAGAACCCGCATCAGAATTGCGGGGAGACGGGCTGAGTCTCGATGGTGAACTAGTCATTAGCACGGAAACCGCCGTTCGCGAAGCTTCGATTTACGGGTGGGAGCCCGAAGACGAACTCACTCTTTACGTCGTGCACGGACTCCTCCATTTGTGTGGATATGACGACCTTTCCCCCGAGGAACGGCAGCTGATGCGGACCCGAGAGCAACTCATCTTGAAAAATTGGAATCTCTTGCCACACTACAAGGATTAAAGGCGTTCCCATTCCGAAGGAGGCCTTCCGTTTAAGCGGATGACGACACAACGGTGATCAATTCGATTTGTGCCATAGGGCTGCTGCTGGCGAGCGTGTACTTCGCAATCGTGTGTGACAGCCTCCAAGGGTTTCTCCGCAGCCGGCTGGCTTTGCTTTGCCGGAAACGACGGAAGGAGGACCGGTTCGGCGACATTCTCAAGAACGACGAATTGGCGATTCACGCCTGCAAGTTTGCCTTCGTCATCTCGATTGTCCCCACAATTCTGCTGCTTGCTTACGAGCATTATCAGGACATCAACAACCTTTCGACGAGTGCTCTCTGGTTCGACCTTGTCAGTTCCATCTGCCTGTATTGGTTGCTGCTGACGATTTTGCCCTGGACGATCGCCCGCGTTGCCGCCGAGCACGTCCTGTATCATTCATGGCCCCTGATTCAGGTCCTTTCTAAGGTGTTCCGCCCGATGATTGGGGTTTCCCAGTCGATCGACACGTTGGTCCATCGCGTGGCGGGGCGGCAGGATCCGACGCCCGAAAACCTGGAGTCCTTCGCGGAGGAGATTCAAAGCGTCGTCGACGAAGGGGAACGGGAAGGGATTCTCGAATCCCGGGCGGGAAAAATGATCCAACGGGTCATGGAACTCCGCCAGGAAGATGTTCGCGCCGCGATGACTCCGCGGACCGATATTATCGCCATTCAGGTGGACCGCTCACTCTCAGAAGCGAGAGCGGAGTTGCTGGACGCCGGGCACTCCCGGATTCCCGTCGTTGAAGGGTCCACGGACGAAATCGTCGGAATCCTCTATGCCCGCGATTTGCTGGAACATTTTGGCAACGGACAGAATGAGAAAACTCTTCGGGACATTGTCCGTCCGGCGTTCTACATTCCCGAGACGACGAGCATCCACTCACTGTTGGATACCATGAAGCAGGAACGGCTGCACATGGCCGTGGTCCTCGATGAATACGGCGGAGTAACAGGCTTAGTCACCCTCGAAGATGTCTTGGAAGAAATCGTCGGAAATATCGCGGATGAGTTCGACGAAACGGAACCCGAACTGTACCGACTCATCGACAATCACACGCTGAGTGTCGAAGCGAAGATGCATCTGGACGAACTGAACGACCTGTTCGACCTGAATTTTCCCGAGGATCGAGACTTCGACACGGTCGGGGGATTTGTCTTTTCCGAACTGGGCCGCGTTCCGAAGCAGGGCGACTCTGTGGTCTGGGAAAACCTGCGAATCTCCGTTCAGGAGGCGACGGAACGCAAGATCGTCCGCCTGGAAATCTACAACAACGTCCCTTGGCCGCAGGCCGAAGAGTCAACCGAAAGCACGGAGCCCCAGGAGGCTCCTTCCGCAGTGTCGTCGTGATGGAGTGGATCGATCAGGATTTGCCGGAGATTTAGACGGTCGTCAACAACTGGAACGGGTCCGCCAACATGTTGCACAGCGTGACCATGAACCGGGCAGCGTCGGCTCCATTGATGACACGATGGTCATACGACAGACTCAAGGGAAGAATTAGCCGTTCTTCCACTTTTCCGTCATTGAGTCGCAGTTCCTTTTGCCCCCGGGACATTCCCAGGATGCAGACTTCGGGATAGTTGACGATTGGGGTAAACGCGACTCCGCCGATCCCTCCCAGGTTCGTGACAGTGCAGGTCGCTCCCTGCATCTCATCGGGAGTGA
>JAGQQQ010000932.1 GCA_020426125.1 Planctomycetaceae bacterium | reverse complement strand
TGAAGATGGCCTGCGGAGACAAGAAAGCAGCCGCAAAAGTCGCCATTCTGGATCCGGAGTTGACGGTCACGATGCCGACCTTTGTCACTGCGGTCACGGGGATCGATGCCATCAGCCACGCGGTCGAGAGCCATGTGACGACCCGTCGGAATGCCGTCTCCCAGTTGTTCAGTCGACAGGCTTGGCAACTGCTGGCCCCCGCCTTTCCGAATGTGCTCAAAGATTCGCAAAACCTGAGCGCCCGGGGAGCCATGCTGGTTGGTGCTCATTTGGCGGGATCGGCGATTGAAAACTCGATGTTGGGGGCGACCCACTCGCTCGCCAATCCGCTCTCCGCGACTTACGAAATGGTCCATGGTGTTGCCATCGGCCTGCTCCTCCCGCATGTGATTCGGTTCAATGGGCAGGTTCCTGAAATCGCAGTGCTCTATGGACTCCTCGCGGAGGATGCCAACCTTTGTGAGGCCCGTGATCCGGAAGCGGTCGGCCGGCTGGCGGATCTGGTGACCTCTTTTGTGGTGGATGCAAGTTTGCCCACCTGTCTCAGGGAGGCCGGTGTTCAAGAGGCGGACTTACCCATGCTGGCACAGGGAGCCAGCGAGCAATGGACCGCCCAATTCAATCCGCGGCCTGTGAATTCGTCGACTTTGTTGGAGCTTTACCAATGCGCATTTCATCCCCGCGACTTTCACCCACACGCCGCGAGTTCTTGAAAGCGTCGTCCCTCGCCTCACTGGGATTGTTGCTGGGGGCTTCGCGACCGACTTGGGGGAACGATGGCCCCCAGATTTCGGGGTGGACCTCTTTTCGCAACGGCCACCAGAACCACGGAGTCGCCGACGCGGACTTGCCTCGCGATTTGAACTTACTCTGGGAAGTCGAATCGAAAGATGGGATTCCCTCCACGCCGCTGATTGCCGATGGCCACGCCTATTGTGGCACACTGAGTGGCGATCTCCTCTGCCTCGAACTCGAATCGGGCAAAGAGGTTTGGAAGTACAAGACCGTGGAAATGGAAGACCCGAAGAGCTTTCCGCCCGGGTTTCAGGCGCCGATCGCGCTCGACGCGGAGGCCGTCTTCGGCGGAGATGACTTGGGGACCTTCCACGCCGTCGATCGAAAGACCGGGAAGCGGCTCTGGACGTACGAGACCGACGGTGAAATTGTGGGGGGCCCACAGATTGTGGGAGAGAACGTGTTGTTCGGCTCACACGATGGATTTTTGTATCTCCTCAACTGCAAGACAGGAGCAAAGGTCTGGGCCGCCGAAACGAATGGTCCGATCAATGGAACGCCCTGCCTCTCCGAGAATTTCACGTTTACGACGGCCTGCGATCAACCGATTCTGAAGGTCTTCAACATCGAAGACGGCACACAGACCTCGGACGTGCCACTAGAGGATCTGCTAATTGCGTCGGCGGCCGTGCGAAACGGAATTCTCTACTTCGGAAGCGACAGCGGGACGGTGTACGCCCTCGACTGGCAAAACAAGAAGGTCGTCTGGAAGTTCTCCGTCCCCAACCGGGAACAGCAGATTCAGTCCTCCCCCGCCGTAACGGACAAGCACGTCTTTATCGGAACGAGAGACAAGTATCTGTATGCCATCGACCGGGAATCGGGCGAGCAAATCTGGGCCTTCCAAACACGAGCCCGGATCGACAGTTCCCCCGTGGTTTGCGGGGATCGCGTCTTTTTCGGGTGTTCGGACAAGAATCTGTATGCGGTCAACATCGCCGATGGCACCGAAGCCTGGAAATATTTCGCCCGGCAGTCAATCACGGGGTCGCCCGCAATCGCAGAAGGAAAATTGCTGATTGGGACGGAGAAAACGAACGGCAAGCTGTTATGCTTCGGGTGACTGTTCCATCGAGCGATCGAAATCCAAGTCAGCCGTGGAAGAGATTCTCTGGAAATGGCTTTGTCACTCAGCTACACTCCCCGGCTCGAAAAATTTGATGGATCAATCCATTTCGCGACTGGTTGAGAGTTATGAACGCGACCGGGTGAGCGTCGTTAAAGACAACCGATCGTGTTGATGGATTGTGAATCTAGAACAGCAGGGGAGCGTTCAACAAGGGATTCGATTCCCGAATCCCTGTCCCCGAATCCCTCGCGGCCTCAATTTGACCTTTGTTTTGGTTGCGGCGACTCGGCCGCGTTAGGTGAAGTCATGGATAAGTCAAAAACTCTTGTTGATGTGAAACTGGCCCTCGCGGAGAAATGTGAGCGGCTGTCCAAGCTGTCTGGCAGCAAGCCGAAGCGGCAGAAGCTGGCGAATCTCGCGGCCAAACATCGCCGTCAGGCAGAACAATTGCAGCGTCCCAACTGACGCGCGATCATCAAAACGCGATGAAAATCGAATCCGGGAAGACGGCTGGCGTCCTTCCGGATTTCGGCGTTTGTTGGATAAAAACGGTCGGCAATAACTTCTGGGAGTGATGAGCATGTCAGTGGAATCTATCCTCGGTCAGATGGGACTCACACTTCCCGAACCTCCGCAACCGGTCGCGGCGTATGTGCCATCGGTCCGAACCGGAAATTTGTTGATTGTGAGCGGGCAGCTGCCATTCGCGGGGAAGTCACTGCTGGCCAAGGGAAAAGTTCCGACAGCCATCGACATGGAACAGGCCCGAGCCGCAGCGGAACAATGCGTGCTCAACGGTCTCGCCATCGCCAAGGCCGAACTTGATGGCGACTTGAATCGGATCAAACGCGTGGTCCGGCTGGGGGTCTTTGTCCAGTCCGAGGACAGCTTTCACGACCAGCCGCAGGTGGCCAACGGAGCCAGCGAGCTGATGCAGAGACTGTTCGGCGAAGCGGGCCGGCATGCCCGCGCGGCCATCGGGGTCACCGTGCTGCCCCTGGACGCCCCCGTCGAGGTCGAGTTGGTCGTCGAGGCCTGATGGGCCGGCCCGAGG
>JAGQQQ010000931.1 GCA_020426125.1 Planctomycetaceae bacterium | reverse complement strand
CCTTTCGCATTCGGATATTTCGAACACGTCCCCCACGACAACTTCCAGGGAGGCCACGTCACCGTTGGTGGTGTTTTCTATCAAGGGACAACGTTTCCTGAGGAGTTTCAAGGGAAATACATTGCCGTGGACACTTTGGGACACGCCGTTCGCTGGCATCACGTTCTGCCCGATGCCTCATCCGTTCGATCCCAAAACGGAGGTGTCCTCCTTCAAGCGAATGACACATGGTTTGCTCCCAGCGATGCGACAATCGGGCCGGACGGTGCCGTCTACATTGCTGACTGGTACGACAAGCGGACTGCTCATCCTGATCCCGACGCAACTTGGGACCGAAGCAACGGCCGCGTCTACAGGCTGCAGTGGGCGGACGCGGTTCGACCGCCAACCAGGAATCTTTCCGGCCTGACGGATAGGGAGTTAATCGAACAGCTCGACAGTCCGAATGAATGGAACGTTCGCCGAGCTCGGCGATTGCTGAGTGAACGGCAATCGCCTGACGTCCCGGATCAATTCCGCAGGCGAATCCGGTCAGAGCAGGACGGACATTTGGGACTCCAGAACGTGTGGACCCTTGCTGCCATGCAGGGTATCGACGAAAGCCTCGATGGTCACCTCCTTGAGCATCCCGATCCGCGAATTCGCACTTGGATGGTTCGCCTGTTTGGCGATTCGAAACATGTCTCGCCAAATATTCTCGAAAAGTTTCTCACTCTTGCGGAGTCCGAACGCCATCCGGACGTCGTGAGCCAGTTAGCGAGCACGGCGAAACGGTTGCCAGCCGGTGAGGGACTATCCATTGCGAGTGTGATTGCCCGGCGTGACGAATTTCGAAACGATCCGCACATCCCCCTGCTACTGTGGTGGGCTATTGAACATCATGTCGATTCTTCTCCCCAGCTCGTTCTCCAACACTTTGCGACGGCCGAAAGTTGGCAATCCAAGCTTGTCTCAGAAGTCATCTTGGGTCGCCTGATGCGACGTTTTGCCGGAGGCGGGCGTCTGGAAGACATGGCAGCCGCCGCCACACTCTTCAACTCCTCTCCCAATGACGCGGCCCAACGGTCCTTGCTCGAAGAACTCGATGCGGGCTTGAGAATGGTGAATCGCGAGAAACGGAGTGGTCTCCCGCTCGGGAATAGCTTTTCCAGAATTGCGGTTCCCCAAGTCCAGTTACCACATTCTGGCAAACGCTTCGATGCTGTACCTGCGGCGCTTGAGCCAATTCTGAAAAGTCTCTGGACGGACGCGGCGACGGACCCGCTGATTTTACGTCTGGCGACACGATTAGGATTTCTCCCCGCGTATGAACGAACGTGCGAGTTGGCTCTCGACCGCAAGGAATCTGAAGGCGTTCGACTTGCTTCGCTGGCGATTCTTTTGGAGTTGGGGGAAGCTGGAAAGTGTGTCGACTTGGGGATTGCGTTGACATCGAAGGACGAATCGGAAGCGATTCAATCGGCAGCCCTTGAGCTTCTCTCCCGTTTTGAAGACCAGCGGATTTCGAGCCACCTCCTCAACCGTTACGAAAGTCTGCCAGCGAAACTGCAAGCGACCGCTCGCGGTGTGCTGTTTGGCCGAGCAGAATCGACGCGTCTTTTTCTACAACACGTAGATCAGGGAGTTTACCCGATGGAGTCAGTCTCCTTGGACGAGCTGAGACTCGCGGCGCTCCATGACGATGCTAACATCGATGCGATTGTCCAGAAGAACTGGGGGACCATTCAGGCCGGAACACCAGAAGAGAAACTCGCGGAGATCCGTCGAGTCAGTAACGATTTGAGAGGGGGCTCAGGTGATCTTGTCGCGGGCCGAGTTGTTTTCGAAGAGCATTGCGCGACATGCCACCAACTCTTCGGCCGAGGAAAGGCGATTGGGCCAGACCTGACCAAAGCGAATCGCCATGATCGTGAATTTCTTCTCTCCAGTATCGTCGATCCCAGTTCGCAGATCCGTAAAGAGTACCTGAACTACATCGTCGCGTTGCAGGATGGCCGTGTCTTGACCGGCGTCTTCAAGGATCAGACTTCAACACGCTTCACGGTGATCGATTCCAAGGACCGGCAAACAACCGTTGCCATGGAAGACGTCGCAGAAATGAAAGTTTCGCCGGTTTCACTGATGCCAGAAAACCTTTTGCAGAAACTCTCGCCGCAACAGGTACGTGATCTCTTTCAGTATCTTGAAAGCGATGACCACGGAGAATCCGGGAATTCACGATGAACAGATCTGTCATCCCAAATGTGCCGCTGTCACGTCGCTCTTTTGTTGCTGGTGGTCTAGTAGGGCTACTGGGATCGCGGTGCAGTCTCGCCAGGGACCAGCAGCAGAACAGGAAAGCTCAGATCGCAATTACACTCGATCTGGAAATGAGTCGCATGTATCCCGAGAGGGACAATCTCGAATGGGACTACCAGAAAGGGAATCTCAACGCACCCACGAAAAACTATTCGTTGGATGCCGCTCGACTTGCCTCAGAACGTGGAGGGACAATCCACTTTTTCTGTGTCGGCCGAGTTCTCGAACAGGCCGACATTCGTTGGCTCCAAGAGATCGCCGAATTGGGGCACCCTATTGGGAACCATACTTACGATCACGTGAACGTCTGGGCCAGAAAAGCCGAGGAAACGCAGTATCGATTTACGCGATCCCCCTGGCTCATTCGTGGGAAAACCGCCCACCAAGTGATCCAGGAAAACATTCGGATGACGACACTCGCCATGCGAGATCGTGCCGGGATCGAGCCGAATGGATTCCGTACGCCGGGCGGTTCCAACGCTGCGTTGACTGGTCGAGAGGATCTTCAACAACTGCTGCTCGATGAGGGGTTTACCTGGGTCAGCTCAAAGTACCCCGCTCACAAAACCAACACGCCCGGGGAAATGCCGACTCCCGACGTATTCGCGTCGATTCTCGCGGCCCATGAACAGGCCCAGCCGTTTGTTTATCCGACAGGATTGATCGAAATTCCCATGAGCCCAATTAGTGATGTCGGCGCATTTCGCACCGGACGTTGGGAACTGAATGACTTTCTGAAGTCCGT
>JAGQQQ010000930.1 GCA_020426125.1 Planctomycetaceae bacterium | reverse complement strand
TGCAAATGGTCCTCCATCAGGACCAGCCGATTGCGGTCGATCACGAGATCTACGGCCCAGAGGATGTCAAACAACTCGCATCAACCTCTCGGGAATTCCTGTCCCCGCCAGCCCAAGAGGCGCTTGGCAACTTCATCATCCATTCATTGGGGGAGAACGGGTAGAAACGCTGCGCGAGTGAACATTTGGCTGAGAAATCGCCGCTGAATCACACTGTTCGGAGGTCTCCGGATCATCTTCCGAATTTTCCCATCCAATGGTCCTCGGAAAATCAGAACCATAGGACTCGTTGAAGGAACTCAACGACGTCTCCGAAAAGGACATAGAAAAGACTCTTGGGCCCGCAATTAATTTTCGCGGTGACCTCGGAGCCAATGTTTCTTGTGGGCAGGTCGGCGGGGTCAATCGATGCGTAGACCTCAAAGACAGTCCCCTCTTCCTCGGACTCGTTGGAGCGAGTGGCGACCTCGGTCATCGTCGCGACATGGCTGGTCTCGACCTGTGTGGCAAGGACGTACTCGACTGGGAGCGTCAAGTTTTCCGACTTATGCAGAGCCGTCATCAGGTGACCCATGCGATATTCGGGAACCTCCAATTCGAGATGCCAGGGCCCATCCGGCTGCATGACCTCCAACAAAAGTTCTCCACGACGGACGGGGCGATTCTGCAATAACTGTCTGAGTTGGAACGTGGCGACCACTCCGTCAGCGGGAGATTTGACAGTCAGTTTCTCAATGCGATCGACAATCTTTTTTAATTCGGCTTCGGCTCCGCTCAATTCCGCGCGGGTCTTCAGCAGTTCTCCTTCGGCACGAATCGCCTGGTTCTTGTCCCCCGCGCGCAGGGCTTCGCTCAGAGCCGTGGCAAAAGTGTTCTCGGCCTTCCGCTTTTCCAGAATCTCCGATTCCAGATTGGTCTGCTGTACATCTAAATCATCGCTCACGAGTTTCAACAACGGATCTCCGACGTGGACCTCTTGCCCGGATTCGACAAAGATCTCCTCCACGTCACCGTCCCAAGGAGCGAAAACCTCATGCTGAATCACGGGCATCGCCTGACCATTCGCCTCGACGCGGTAATCCCAGGGAACCAACCATAAGGCCAGGCTCAGGAGGATGAGTCCCGCGACGATGGCAATCGCCGTCCAGAGACGACGGCCCTTGAACCAGCGGAGTGTCTTTCCGATGAGCCTCCAGAGAGGCAGCAAAAAGATGGACTCGTGCTGCTCACAGTTGTGGATGGCGTTTTCAATGTGTTCCGTCAGAAGTTCGGTTCGCTCGACCACCGCTGGTTTCGGACGCACTTCGGTGGCTTGTTCGACGAGGAGGCAGCCCATGACCCGGCGGCCTCGCGCGGCTCGCTGCGCGGGCGTATCATCATCATCGTCTGTCTTGAGAGGCAACGGCTCGCGAAGCGGAATCATCTTCACCATCCGCGTCCGGCTTTCGGCGCGATATTCCGCGAGCGGCTTCTCGAGTTCTGGGGGCAGATCGTCGATCGTCCCCCGATAGGTCACAGGTGTGCCGAGACGAATAATGGTGTCTGCGACCTTGGCCATGGATTGAACAAGATTGGCCCGATGCTGGACTCCTTCCTGTCCACTGATGCCATAGACCCGAGTGCGGTTCCCGTATTTCAACGCGATGCTGACCCGATCACAGTCGATCAGGGTGCGGCCATCGTTCACCGCGACCGCGATCGCCTGCTTCAAATCGAGCGACGACTGAAGCTTGAGCATGAACAGGTCAAACTGCTTCCAGAAGTCCTCCGTGGTATGCGGAATTTTCCGTTTATCCTGCTCCTCCTGGTACCGAGCAAAATACTGAGCGAAAGTCTCGGTCATCTCCTTAAGATGGGCCGCCTGCTCGGCCAGGGGAGATGAAAAGACGATCATTTCGACCGTCCGCACGGGAAATTGCGTTCCCGGCAACGGACTGATCACCGCGGAGTGATTCTTCAGGCCGGCCTCGGGCACGGCCCGGTCCGTCACCACGATCGTCTTTTGCTGTCGAAGCGACTGGACCAACAGGGAAACATGGTCGGGATCCAGCGTGTAGACCCCGTCAACCGAGACGTTGTTGAGGCCATACCCTGCGAGAATTCGGTATTCGCGATTATTTTGAAACTCGACGACGCACGCGGCCGCATCACCCTCGATCTGGGCCATCGCTTCGACGGCATCGCGAGCAAACGCTTCCAGCGTCAGCGACTCATCCAGCAAGAGGTCGCATCGGCGTCGAAATTGTTCTAGTTTCTGCTGCGGTGATGAGTCGCCGGACATAGCCCCGTTTCACTATCCTGACATTTCCGAAAAGTCACTTCCCGACCGCAGCAATGTGGAAACAATGGCTCGAAGTCGGAATCTTCAGATTGTTGTGAGTCCGCCAAGGAAATACCACGGACTTCTACAGGATCATCGAAATCTTTTTTCGGCGGGATGCCATTGTCGCCGAAGTTTCCCCCAGACACTTCGGAAACAGATCTCCGCCGTTCGTATCGTGAGGAACCGATCATGAAAATCAATTGGGCAATCTGGATGGCTTTTGCGTGTTGTACCGCAGTCGCCTTCCTTGTTTCGTCGGATGACGCCGTCGCTCAGACGCCGGATCGAATCCCCGTTCAGGATTCGCGAGCCGCATTCGTGGACCGGGTGACGTTTTCCTGCGAACGGACTGGCGTCCTGATCGAAGTCCCCGAGGAGGGAGACAAAGTCACCGAGGGAGACATTGTCGTTCGCCTGAATGACAGCGTCCCCCAGGCGAACCTTGCGGCGGCACAAGCCCGAACCAAGGTGAGTGAAGTCGAAATCAGTGTGGCTGAGAAAACTGCGAAAGCAGCTGCCTTGGAACATGACGCGGCCGTTGAAGCCAACCGCATCCCGGGCAGTTCGGGAAGCCCAGCGTTTCCCAAAACGCACATGGACCGGCTGCGATTGAATGCCGAGGCGGCGGGACTCCAGGTGGATCAAAAGCGACGCGAAAAGGAAGTGAACGAGTTGACAGCCGCTCAGGCTCTGGCGGAATTGGAGACCTTCTGGATCCGTTCCCATTTCAGCGGAATTGTGACAAAAGTCATTAAACGGCGAGGAGAAGGGGTTCAGCAAGGGGAGTCGATCGTGGAAGTCGTCAACACCGATCGGCTACGGATCGAAGGGTACGTCTCCGTGGAAAACATCCAAGACATCAAACCGGGGATGCCCGTCAAGGTGACCGTTCAACTCGTGGGTCGAGATGACCTTTCCTCGACTCGGGAATACGATGGCAAGCTGGGATATGTGGACGTTTCGGTTCAGCAGTTGGCCGAACGAGTCCGGGTTTGGGCGGAGATTGACAATACCAACGGCTGGCTCCGCGAGGGGTTAAACGTTCAAATGGTGATTCTGAATGACAAGTCCGCGGCTCAGGACCCGCAACCGGAAGCCTCGAATTGATTGGTTTAATTCCTGGTTGCCGGGATTCGTTGCCGGGCGGTGAGGCCAAACTGTCTTGCCAACGTTTTTCGTTGGGACACTTTCCGAAAGGCTGATTTTCGTGGCGGTCCAACAACAGGATGCATCTGCCGCTCTTCGTCCGTCTTCGCAACGGCCTGTTCCGTTGCGTCGTCGAGCGGATCTTGTTGTGGAGGAGATTCTGTATCGGGACGTGCCGTTTCCCGTGATCAAGGATCCAGTGGGACTGAAATACTACCGCCTGCAACCCGAGCAATACGGCGTCCTCAACCTGCTCGATGGCAAGCGCAGTTTGCAGGACATCCGAGATGATCTTCAAGCGCAGTTCCCCACGGTGCATGTGACCCCTCAAGACGTGCAGGTGCTGATTTCCGATCTCCATGACAAAGGACTGCTCGTTAGCGAGCGGTTAGGCCAAGGCGAATCAGCGCTCAAGCGGCATCGGGAACACTCCTGGCAGAAGATTCGGCAGACCGCGTTGAATCCGTTGTATCTCCGGTTGCCGGGCTGGGACCCTGAGCGGACTCTCGCAAGGATCGAACCCTATCTCGGATGGGCCTTCGACTGGCCGTTCGTGACCATGTTCATGCTCTTTGCGGCATCTTCCTGGCTCTTTCTGGCAATGAGGTTCGACGATGTCGTCCACAAGTTGCCGGAGTTCCAGCAGTTTTTTGGATGGCCGAACCTGATCTACCTGTGGATCACGCTCGCCTTCGCCAAGATCCTGCATGAATTTGGACATGGCATCTCCTGCAAGCACTTCGGGTCCGATTGCCATTCCATGGGAGTCATGCTCCTGGTGTTTAGCCCGACGTTGTACTGCGACGTCACGGACTCCTGGATGCTGAAGAACAAGTGGCACCGGATTTTTATCGGAGCCGCTGGGATGTATGTGGAAGTGATCCTCGCGGCGGTCGCGATTTACGTCTGGTACTGGTCAAAACCGGGACTGGTCAACCACCTGGCGTTGAACATCTTTTTCGTCTCCACCGTCACCACTGTGATTTTCAATGCCAATCCACTCCTTCGATACGATGGCTATTACATGCTGGCGGACTACTTGGAGATTCCGAATCTTCGCCAGAAAGCCACTAAGCAACTTCAAAAATACTTCGCATGGTACTGCTTTGGGATAGAAACACCCGATGATCCCTTTATGCCGACGACAGGTCGGCACTGGTTTTTGATCTATGCGATCGCTTCAACCGTCTACCGGTGGTTCGTGCTGTTCGCAATCACAATGTTCCTGTACACGGTGCTGAAACCCTATCGGTTGCAGAGCATCGGGATTATGCTGGCGATTGGTTCCATTTCCGCGATCTTTGTCAGCATGGGGATGAACCTGTACCAGCTGTTTTCCGTACCTCGAAATGATCCCATCAATAAAGTGAAACTCACCATTACCATTCTGGTGTGCCTCGGGCTGGTCGCCGGAGTCTTGATGATCCCGATTCCCTGGTATGAGGAGGCGGCGTTTTATGTTGAGCCGGTGAATGTTCGTCATGTCTATACGACCGTTCCAGGATTTCTTGATGAGGTTCATGTCGAGCCGGGCGACGAGGTGTCAGAAGGTGATCTGCTTGTCCAAATGAGTTCGCCCGATTTGATTGACCGGCGCGATGAGCTTCGAGATCAACTCGAAATCCAGAAGTTTGAGCCGGAGACGTACCGAGAGCTGGATGACCTCGACGGGATGGAACTCGCCCGGCAGCGGATTGAGACCATCGAGGAGCAATTGGCAGATGTCGCGGTTCAATTGGGGCATTTGACAATATCAAGTCCCGTGGCGGGCCGAGTGGTGGAGCCATCGAGAACGAAGCGGGCGACGATCGAGTCGATGGAAGAACGCTTGCCCACCTGGCATGGCACGCCCCTCCGAAAGTCGAACCTGGGAGCGATGCTC
>JAGQQQ010000929.1 GCA_020426125.1 Planctomycetaceae bacterium | reverse complement strand
GATTTCATGTTGACCTCGATCGTTCCTCCCTTTGGTGGGAATGCCGTCGCCAGCGGAACATTCGACAATGCGAGTTTCACAGCCTTCATTAAGTTTCTGGCCTCAAACGGCTCAGCCAAGATTCTTGCCGAGCCGAACTTGGTCACGTTGAGCGGCAAGCCCGCGACATTCCTGTCTGGTGGAGAATTTGCCGTTCCAACCGTTGTCGGCGTGGGCGGGGCTCAAGCCGCGACAACCACCTTTAAGGGGTTTGGAACACAGATCGACTTTCTCCCCACTGTGCTGGATAAGGATCGGATTCGCTTGCAAGTCAATCCGACCTTCAGCTCGATCAACCGCAACAACTCGGTACAAGGAATCTTCGGGCTGGATACGCGAACGGCCAGCACGACCGTCGACCTTCGCGAAGGACAAGTTCTGGCGATCGCCGGACTCTTGCAGGAAGAACAGCGGGGCGACAACGCTCGCGTTCCTGGCTTGGGAGACATTGCCGGTCTCGGCAACCTGTTCGCTGACCGGACCATTTCCCGGGATGAAACGGAACTGTTGATCCTGGTTTCTCCGGAACTGGTCCATGCCTTGGAGCCGGAAGAAGCTCCCTGCATTCTGCCTGGGATGGAAGTGACCGAGCCCAATGACCTTGACTTCTTCTTCTACGGAGACATCGAAGGACGTGCGGATTGCCACCATCGCAGCACCGTTTGGCCACTCTACAAGAGCCGCCTGAAACGATGCTATGGAAAGGGAACAACGGGCGCGACCTGCGAACCCGCCCAGGACTTCTATGTCCATGGGGCCTTCGGTTTTGGGAGCTAACACGGCGATCTCCCATCGGCAATCAACTTCTCCTTCACCCTACAACATCCGGAAGTGATACGACCCAGAAAGAACTTTCGGAGCTTGAACAAGGATCTCCCAATGGCCAGGAAATATCAAACTCATCTGCTCGCCGCGTTGGCGACGGTCTCATTGTGGCAACTGCCCGGTTGCTCGGTCTGCGAACGATGTGGTTACATGGGCGATATCCGCCCGACTCCGCTCGGCACCATCAGCGACGATGTCTGGCGGAAACAGGAATCGAACGCGGAAGCATCTGACTTTGTGGTCTATGAGCATGAATGGGTCGGCAACTCGACCGAACTCAACCACGCCGGAATGGACCACGTCAAGCAAATCGCCGCCCGCGCGGCCAACGTTCCGTTCCCGATCATTATCGAACAGAGTTCGATGAGTGTGAAGCCGGGCACCAAGTATGGATTCCCCATTCACAACGACGAGCATCTCGATTTGGCTCGCCGGGAATATGTGGTTGAAGCTCTCACAACGTTGGGAGTTTTGGATGCGTCCGAGCGGGTTGTCATCGCCCCGGCACTGACACCAGGCTTCCGCGGATTCGAGGCCGAGCGCGCCTTCAACACCGGCTTCAACAGCCGTGGCTCCGGCGGCGGATTCGGAGGAGGATTTGGCGGCGGCGGCGGCGGGTTCTTTTAGGACCCCCCTATGCGAAGCCCGGTCCCTTTCTCCCTTCTTATTTCGGACCACCAGGTGTTCGCGCCGAGGTACTTGCCCATGTTCGGTTTCCCAGTTTCCGCGAGGGCGGAGATTCGTTTCCTGTGTTCCGCGTCGCTGGTCGTCACCACCATCTGCCTGGCAATGAGTGGGTGCGGCCAGACGCGGGGACACCTCGCAAAATCCCAATCAAAAGGAATCTCGAGTGAGGAACGCGCGCTGCGACTGGAAGTCGCGCGCGTTCACGAGCAAGAGGGACGCTACGACAAAGCCGAACGGGCACTTGAAGACCTTCAGACGCAATCTCCCGATTCCGCAGAGGTCCTGCACCGACTCGGTGTGGTGATGGTTCGTCAGGGGCAAATCGAAGAGGGGATGGACAACCTGCTCCAAGCCGTGGCCCTGGACAACCAAAACCTGCTGTACCTGAACGATCTCGGCTATGCCTATCTCACCATCGGGGATCTTGAGGCGGCCGAAGGCATCTTTCGAGATGCCCTGCAGATCAGCGCGAAGGATCCCCGGACCACGAATAATCTCGCTTTGGCGGTCGGCTATCAGGGAGACATCACCGAGGCTTTCATGTTGTTTCGACGAAACATGTCGGAAGGGGAAGCCTTGGCGAATATCGCCTACATTCACACGCAGCGAGGGGAATTGGACGAAGCGCTTGCCCGTTATAGTGAGGCGCTGGATCGCGATCCCACATTGAAAAATGCCGCGGATGCCATGATCCAGATCTCGTCCATCCAAAAGCGGATGGATCAGAATCCAACACAATCGAAGATTGCCCGGCAGACGACCGACTCAGAAGGCTTCCAAAGCCCCATTGAACTGACAAACGGTGTACAGCCAGAATCGACCCGATAGCCAAGTCTGATGGCCATTCTCACCGTTGGACCGTGGTGTTCTCCAGAGAATCGCTGTTCTGTTCAAGCACACCACCCGGTTTATGGGCGTCCCGGACAAAGTTTTTCAGCTGGAGAACGGGCGGGCCAACGAGCAGAATAAATACCGGTGGTGCCAGACAAAGCACGACAGGAAATAGCATCTTCACCGATGTTTTCGCGGCCTTCTCCTCGGCACGCTGGCGGAACTGGCGGCGCACGCTATCAGCAAACTCCACGACGGCACTCGCGACATGAGTTCCGGCCCGTTCCGTCTGGCTGACCAACGCCGACAGGGCGCTGATGTCGGTTGTATTCATACGCCGCGAGAACTCTTGTAGGGCTTTCTGCATCGTATCCGCTTCCGCATGCCGACGGATCACTTCAAACTCGACCGCGATGGCGGGATGAAAGAAGTCGATTTCCTTCGCGACCTGATTCAGTGAGTCCCGAAGCGGCAAGCCTGCGGTGAGACACATCCGAATGATATCGAGCGCGTCGGGCAAGCCCCGTTGAATCTGATCGAGCCGTTTTGTGGCTTGAGCATGAAGAACGGAACGCGGAATCACGTAGGCCGCGATCGCGACAACAGCCGTCGAGATCAGGATCGTCTTCGGGAGCGGGGAATCCGGATCCGCGATCACCGCTCCAAATCCGCCCACCATCAGCAGCATCACGACGACGAAGTTACGGGCTCCGAGATACTCCACCAGGGCATAAGGACCGTAGTATCCAGCACGTTTGAGGTCCTGCTCGAGCGCTGTCAGTTCGCCCGGCAGAAGAGGAATTGCTCCCGCCAACGATCGCCGAAACCAGCCCGGTCGGGGAATGCGAACTCCATCGGGAAGGTCCGAGATATTCCGGACCCGGGTTCTGGCGCGAACAACCGTCAATCCCGCCAACAACATGGTCAGAAAGATCAGGAGAAACGACAGCCAGAAAA